>JANXRR010000108.1 GCA_025356795.1 Bacteroidia bacterium | reverse complement strand
CTTGGCAAAATCATGTGGGATTTTTGTGGAATGTCTCGAAGCGAAGCGGGCTTAAAGAAAGCCTTGGCACTTATCCCTGAATTACGTAACGAGTTTTGGAACAACGTTCGAATCGCTGGCGCAGGCGACAATGTAAATGAGGAACTGGAGAAGGCGGGCCGTGTTGGTGATTTTCTAGAGCTGGGCGAGCTTATGTGCCTAGATGCCCTTCAAAGACGCGAGTCTTGTGGGGGGCACTTTCGTGAAGAAAGTCAAACTCCTGATAACGAAGCGAAGCGTGATGACGAAAACTTTGCGTACGCTGCCGCTTGGGAGTTTAAAGGTGATAATCAACCAGAAGTACTTCACAAAGAAAATTTGATTTTTGAAAATGTTAAATTGACACAACGCAGCTACAAATAAGTTCCATTAACGATATGAAAATTACGCTTAAAGTTTGGAGACAAAAAAATAAAGACGCAAAAGGAGCCTTCAAAACGTATCAGGTAGATCATGCCTCGCCTGATATGTCATTTCTTGAAATGATAGATGTGCTTAATACCAGTTTAATTAAAAAGGGAGAAGAGTCCATTGCTTTTGATCATGATTGCCGCGAAGGCATTTGCGGAATGTGCAGCATGTATATTAATGGCCATCCACACGGGCCATTGCAGACTACCACATGCCAACTTCATATGCGCACATTCAAAGATGGAGAAACGATTACCGTTGAGCCGTGGAGAGCGAAAGCATTTCCGGTAATAAAAGACCTTGTGGTTGATCGTTCAGCTTTTGACCGCATTCAGCGAGTAGGAGGATATGTTTCCGTTAATACCGGAGGTGTTCCAGATGCAAATGTAATACCCATTCCAAAAAATATTGCTGATGAAGCTTTTGATGCCGCAGCTTGCATAGGTTGTGGAGCCTGTGTAGCCGCATGTAAAAATGCCTCCGCTATGTTATTTGTAAGCGCAAAAGTTTCTCAATTAGCGTTGCTACCTCAAGGCAAACCCGAACGCAAAGTAAGAGCAGAGCGAATGGTAGCCCAGATGGATGCTGAAGGCTTTGGCTCTTGCACCAATACGGGCGCTTGTGAAGCCGAATGTCCCAAGGGAATCAGTCTTACCAATATCGCAAGATTAAACAGAGAATATTTTGGTGCAATGTTAACCTCATACGAGGTAGAAGTAGGAGGAGGAGATTAAGCGATTTATCATTCCATTAATTACAACAAGCCTTAGGTTTTCTAAGGCTTGTTGTATTTAGGGAGATTATTAAAATTTTCATCTAAATTGGCACGATAGTAGCATTTCAATTAAGCACTAAATTTTTGGATTCTTTGAGAAAATTATCAGTCCTACTTGTGTTTTTAGCTGGTTGCAGCCCTCGTGTAACTAACTCCTCCTTAACGATGGATTTACAAAATCCTAAGCCTATATGGTTAGAATCAAAGCCTGTTGGCGATAACTATTACCTTGGGATTGGTCACAGCTCAAAAGAGCAGAGCAATGACTATTATCAAGAGGCAAAAAAAAGCGCGCTTGAAGATTTAGTATCCGAAATCAAAGTGAACGTATCATCTACTTCCATATTAAGTCAATTGGATGCAAATAAAACTTTTCAAGAGAGTTATGAAAAGATAATTCAAACCGTTGCCACTGATGATATTCAAGAATTTGAACAAGTTGACTCTTGGCAAGACGATAAGAATTATTGGGTTTACTATAGGCTTTCTAAACAGCGATACAAGGAAATTAAAGATGAATTAAAAAGGAATGCCGTTACCAAAGCCTTAGATTTTTTTACAAAAGCAAAGCAAGCTGAACGAACCAATGATTTAGTGGCCGCTCTTGGTTTTTATTTTCAAGGCTTTATTGCCATCCAAAAATACTTAGATCAACCTATTCAACTTGATTTTGAAGGCAAAACCATTGTATTAACCAATGAGATATTTACTAACATACAAGAGCTACTGGATAAGATTCAAATCAAAACAGATCCTTCAGAATTTATAGTAAATAGAAGAATCTCAGAAAGTGGATTCAATGCCGTGGCCAAGTCTATATTGAGAGAAAATGGTAAACCTATTTCTAACTTACCTATTGCAGCGAGCTTCGAAAAAGGAGCAGGTGACGTTTATCCTGAATATATTACTGATTCTGATGGGCAAACAAAAATTCTTGTTTCTAAAATAAGTGCCCGTGATTTGGAGCAATCAGTAAAAGTGAATGTAAATTTACTTTCCTTCCTTG
>JANXRR010000096.1 GCA_025356795.1 Bacteroidia bacterium | reverse complement strand
CTGCCCAGCAATGTATTAAAAGAGAGTTAATGGAAGAAACAGGACTTGTTACTGAAGTTGGAGATTTTCTTTTTACTTGTGAATTGATAAAAGAGCCACTCCATGCCATAGAATTATTTTTTGATATACTATCTTTTGAAGGAAACTTAACCCTCGGTAACGATCCTGAATTGCCTATCAAAAATCAATTATTGACCGATTTGAAATTTATTACGTGGCGCGAAATAAAATTAATGAACAAGCAATCTCTGCACGGAATATTTCAGGTATTGGAAGATCCTTCCACAATCAAAGAGTTGAGAGGTTATTTTAAACTGTGATTCATTGTTTTTAACCATGAAAAATAATTATAATTGTACCTACAAAACTACCAACCACTCATTTGCGCCCTGCCGTAATTAACTACAAACTAATTAAGAAGATCAAGGACGAAAAGTTTGATGAAGAAAAACTTCATCTCTACACATTACTTGTTCAACTGGGCGTTCGCGATTGTCAAGTTGCCGTGGTGGATGATGAGCAACGAATTATTTTATTAGAAGATTATGTTTTTGGGGAGATGAGTTCGCATGCCGAACTGATAGACCAATTGCGCAGCCTTTTTGAATCTCATCAATTGCTAATGGCGGGCTTTTGGAAAAAAGTGACCTTTTGCATTAAAAACAATAAGATGGCGCAGGTGCCGCTTGCACTCTTTATTGAAGGTGCTGCTGCCGAATATTTGAAACTCAATGCCTCTCTCGATACTACAACAGAAGATGTTCTTTTTTGTCAGAATAAACTAACGGATGCCGTAACAGTATTCGCCTTGCAAAAAGAACTTCATCAATTAATCAGGGAGATTTATCTTAACACAACGGTAAACATTATTCATCAATCGGCTGCCCTGATTGAGGGTTTGCTTGAATCTCCTAAAAAAGCTGCTGGCACCCCTCTCTACATTTATGTAGATCGGTTCAAACTTCATATTATGAGTGTAAAAGGTGATCAATTGATTTACTACAATCAATTTGTGATTAAACAGTTTGCCGATTACGTAAAGTATATTATGCTTGTGATGAAGGGTTTGCAAATGAATCAAACCACTAGCCAAGTAATACTTTGGGGATACATTGGCAAGAACTCGCCTCACTACCAAGAGTTTTACAATTATATAAACAACGTTACTTTCGCTGAACGCCCAGCACATCTTAAGTTTGGATATATGTTTGACGAGGTTCAAGATCATCACTTTTTTGATCTCTTCTCTATGAACTTATTATAGAGAAATTACGCATGAAGCGAGTGGCTCTTTTCCCCGGTTCTTTTGATCCCTTTACCAAAGGCCATGAAGATATCGTATTGCGGGGATTGAATCTTTTCGATGAAATAATTATTGCCATTGGCTACAACAGCACTAAATCAAATCGATACTTTAAGATTGAGTTGATGGTAGAAAAGATAAACGATGCATTTAAGGCTTATCCATCTATCACGGTGCAAACTTATGCTGAGCTAACAGCAGAATTTGCCAAGAAAAATGGTGCTAGGTTTTTGTTGCGTGGTTTAAGAAACACCACCGATTTTGAATACGAGAACAGTATTTCACAAATTAATAAACACCTTAATGCTGATCTAGAATCGGTTTTCTTAATTACTTCCCCTCAGTTTGCTTCCATTAGTTCTTCTATTATTAGAGAAGTTCACAAATATGAAGGGCAAGTTTCTGATTTCTTGCCGTACAGTCTGACTTCGGCTAGCTCAGTCTGAATTCGGATAGCTCAGTCTTGAAAACTGTAAGCTCATTCTGACAATCACTTACTTCACTCCGGCACCTTCGCGCTTTTTATAGTATTCTTCGAACACAAAACGTATGGACCGATACGAATTCTCGAGCGCATGGTAAACTTCTTTTTGAGTCATCCAGCGAATTTCTTCTATGTCTTCTTCCACTTGAGGCTTCACTTGCGAATCATCTATGTTATCCATTACAAACCAACGTGTTTTTTTCAACATATTGTTTTTGTTCATAGTGTAGGTGTGCCATGTAGTGCATATCTTCTTGCCTAAACGCACCTCCACGCTGCATTCTTCTCTCACTTCTCTAACCGAAGTTTGCCTGTAATCTTCTCCTGTATCTTTTTTTCCTTTCGGGAGATCCCACTTCTTCATGCGATAGATCATAAGGAACTTATCTTTCTTTCTTACCAATCCGCCAGCGGCTTTCACAATTTTGTATTTCTTTTTAAGGAATATTTTTACCGCTTCATAATTATCAATGGTAACATGCAGCGAAAGCAAGTGAGTAGGAACCTTGGAGCTTATTAAGTCAATTATTTCATTTAGAATTACGATGGTGGCATTATTTACCCACACATGGTTTATCAACTTGGCTTTGGTGATAATCTCATTTAATCCATCGAGCGCATAATTGATTTCTCTTCTGTCGGGCTGCTCACCGGGTTTTAAAATTCTAATGGGGATATCATTGATGAAGAGATTCATGAACGCATTTTAAAACCGATATTTTCTGAGTGCAAAAACATAAATTATTCGGTAGTAGACAAATCAAAATTCTACTTTTGTCAATTAATTTAATGCTTCGGCTAATTTGAACCCCAACCACCACTATGAGTACCGTAAAAATAAACCAACCTACCGCACATGAAGTAGCGGCCAAATTGTTGGCAATAGAAGCCATAAAACTAAACAGCGATACACCCTTTACGTGGAGCTCGGGCTGGAAATCGCCCATTTATTGCGACAACCGGTTGTCTCTCTCCTACCCGGCACTTCGCACGTATATTAAAAAAAATCTGGCCGCGGTTATTAACCAATATTTTGCCGGTGCCCAGTGCATTGCGGGCGTTGCCACCGCGGGTGTTGCACAAGGAGCTTTGGTGGCCGATGTGCTTGAGCTGCCCTACATTTATGTGCGGCCCAAACCAAAAGACCACGGCATGGGCAATTTAATTGAAGGCAAAATTGAAAAAGGACAAAAAGTAGTGCTGGTGGAAGATCTTATTTCAACCGGAGGCAGCTCATTGAAAGCGGCCCAGGCACTTCAAGAAGCTGGCTTTATTGTAATAGGCATGGTGGCCATTTTTACCTACGGCTTTGATGTAGCCGAAAAGAGTTTTGAGGAAGCCAACATTCCCTTGGTGTGCTTAAGCGATTTTAACTTTCTTGTGCAGACGGCCCTAGCCAACAATTCGATAAGCGCAGACCAGCTGGCCTACATTCAATCGTGGCGCGTAAACCCAGCAACGTGGGGAAAGTAGCATGCGTATTCCTGCGGCTATGGTCTTCCATTTCATTGTGTCAACCCTTTGACACCCTTCGGCAAGCTCAGGGTGACAGGTCATTCGCTATTTGTACTCATCGGCACCTGACGAATTGTATTGTTCTTCAAAGCCAAAGCGGGCAGCGATATTATTTAGTGGGTGAGGCGAAATCATTTCTTATTTGAGCAAAATGATTTTTGATTTTAGTTTCTTCTCTAATTCTGGCACCGACAAGGTATCGAGTGAGGCGTGGTCGCTGTTTTTAAACCAGCCACAAAACAGAACTTCCTTCGAGGCCACTGCCTGCACCACCTTCCAGCAATAGTCGGGTACGATAGTGTTGCCCATTTTTGCGTTGCCAAAATAACCACCACAGATGATATATACTTTCTGGTTTTGCGACCATTTCCTTACATCCGTTTCATTTCGCTTCCAGAGGCCGCGGTTGAGGTTGGCTTTTTGTGGCAAGCAGTTATAATATCTAAAGGTGAGTTCGTCTTTGGCACAATCAAAGGCGAAATCTTCGGCATTGGCCAGGTGCCCCTTGTCGTACCCATGATGAGCATAATCTTCATCGGTGGCGGTTTGCAAACGGTCATCATCGTTTTTAAACGAAAAGCCATCGCGGTTGCAATCTCCTCCACCTTTATACAAAACATAACTTACCCACCTGGGCTGGTGGAAGGTGTTGGAGAAGTTAGCTTTGTAGATGCCTTTGTTGACCACCACTTGAGCCCCTGAAGGAAGGCTTGTTACAAAAAGTAGGACCAACGCGAATACTTTAAAAAAACGGTTTTCACTACAGCTATTCATATTATTTGGTTGTTGTTTCCCTTTTTAAACTTTCATCGTACCCGTTTTATGCTATCTGATTTTTCATACGCTATTTAGAATTTCACAATTCGATTCCAACTATTTAATTCTGCTCATTCCCTAATCCTGCTTCTGATTTATACTTAGGATTGAAGAGCAACTTGTACTGCAAGCTCCTTGCTCCAAAGTTGATGAGCAATCCATTAGGAAAATCATAAGCTACCACGTAGTTCTTGGCTTGTGCCAAATGAACATCCTCTAAGTTTACCACTGCTTTCAGTTCAACTACAATTCTGTTCTCTATAACAAAGTCGGCCCTGCGGGTGCCTACTTCAATAGTTTCATAATAGATAACATGCTCCTGCTCGCGGGCAAAATTTAAGTTTACGCGCTCAAGTTCTATTGCCAGACAACGCTGATAGATCACCTCCTGAAAGCCGGGGCCGAGAGTATTGTGCACTTTCATAGCACATCCAATTACAGCGTAGGTAAGGTTTTCTTTTTGCATGTATTTAATTGTCTGAAACAGGATTTTCAGAATTTCAAAATTTTCTTAATTCGATTCCCACTTTCTGCTCATTCTCTAATCCCGTAAATTCTGCTTCTAACTATTTATATTGTCTGAAGCAGGGTTTTCAGAATGAC
>JANXRR010000076.1 GCA_025356795.1 Bacteroidia bacterium | reverse complement strand
CAAGTTCAGCTAGTTTTTGAACAAGCAGAAAACACCTGAAACACTCAGGCTGTCCCGCTCCCATGTAGTGCAATCAGGGATTGATGGACAGCCATTATATTTTGTTTAAAGTAGGCTCATAAAAATTAATTGAAGAACCTATCGGCTCTTCAATTAATTTTTATGAGCCTACTTTAAACAAAATATAATGGCTGTCCATCAATCCCTGATTGCACTACATGGGAGCGGGACAGCCTGAGTGTTTCAGGTGTTTTCTGCTTGTTCAAAAACTAGCTGAACTTGTGGTGGTAGCAAAACACAATATGTAGATTGCTTTCATATTCATTTAATGATTTTTAGAAGATAGAGTAAACGGTCTTCTTTGCTAAATTTGAATTTAACTATAATCAAAAGGGCTATCCACTTAAATTAATTATTAACATCCTATGAAAAATTTTAACATCGCTCTTCTCATTTTTTTTTGGGCATCGATGCTATATTCCTGTAAAGAAATTTCATTTTTAGAACCGCAGCCTGCAGGTATTAAACCCTTGAAAGAAATACCAGAAGAACTAAAGGGCAAATATCTAGCTGTTGACAAACTCAGCGGTGAAAAAAATGATACTCTTACGATTGAATCATGGGGATATCGGTTAAAAGATAAAGACGATAAAGAGTGGCTCGGGCGCGGCATGTTAAGCGATTCGCTTGTAGTAAAGTTTTATCAAGACTATTACTTCATAAATTTTAGAGTTGGAAACCAATGGGTGCTTCGCCTAATTAAAAAGAAGTCTTCGGGCATTGAATTTCTGTCCATCAATATTCAAGATGATTCAAAACGCAAGGAGCTTCTTAAAAAGCTTTCGAATCGCTTTACACTCAAAGAAATAAAACTAGATGGCGATACTTTTTACCAAATCAATCCTACATCATCACAGCTCCTCCAACTGATCAAAGAGTCGTATTTTACTGGAGACGAATTAAAGAAACTGAAATAATTAGTTTTTCTTCCGTTTTAAAAGGTTTTGCAATTTGTTCTGAAGTTGATCTACCACTGGAGGTGCAGGAGTTTGGGTTTTTGTAGTGTCCTTGACTTTCGCGGTATCTTGCTTTGGTGCGCCTCCGTTCAAAATATTTTTTAATACATCCTGGGGCTTTTCTCCGCTCAGTACATCTTTAACAGCTTCTTGTGTTTTCGTTTCAACGGCTTTGGTTACGGCTTCCTTTACTTGTTGTTTTTGTTCGGTTGTAACTAACGAGGTTTTCGGATTAGCGAAAGTTCCTCCCACCCCTATTGTAAGGGGAATCATTCCTGAAGAGTTGGTAAACAGTCCTTGAAATTGGCCACCCAAACTAGAAGCTGGCACATTCATTTTCAATGTGTAATCAATTGATTGATCGAGCCCTGAGCTTCCAGCAATGGTAGTTACATAGCTTCCAAACTTCACATCAAACGGTTTTACACTTAACCGGCCATTAGAAATGGCAGCCGACATAAGTACATCTTTAAGTGACACGTTATCTGTATCGTTCAACTTTGTAAGTGCGGTTAGACCCGATACTAACTTTGAGTTTTTAACTGCTGCGTCAGCTATTTTTATAAGGCCTGCACCATTTACTGAGCCAAGATTTGGCATCATATTTTGCTTTAATTCTCCCGCAATTTTAAAGTCAGTGTTAAAGTTTCCTGTCACCAGGCCTGCCACGGGGGCATATGTTTTTACCACGGAAAAGGAACTGGCCGCTTGTTGAATGGCGAGGTTCTCTATCTTCAAAGCAAAATCATATTTTGGGTGTTTAACATCTTTTGGATTGTAAGACCCTGTTACACCAAATGCTCCGCCCAGTAAATTAAATTTCAATCCATTCATGTTAACAATGCCCTCCTTCACAATAATATCCCCAGCTCCGTTGGTCATAGTGTACTCCATCATCTTCACTGTTTTGATATCTGAGCTTAAGATGAAATCAATGTTTTCAGGAATGGCCGTTACTTTTAATGAGGTAGTATCTTTCCCTGTAGATGTTGTAGTTGATGTGGTTGGCATAAACTCATTTAGATCGAGTAACGTAGAGTTGAAGTTGACTTTACCTTTGATTGTTTCCTTGTTTAATATAAATCCAATATAATTGTTAATTAAACCAGTGACCGAAAAATCACTTCTGCCAATGGTTCCATCCATTTGCTTCATGGCAATTTTTTGAGGATCTAAGGTCATCTCTGCGCGACTGATCGTAACAGCATAAGGCAAATCTTTAGAACTGAATTTGAAATCCTTTAATGAGGCAGTTCCACTGGTAGGTAGTTTATCAAATCGCTTGGCTGTTACATCCGACATTTTGCCCTTCGTCTCCAAGTTGGCCTTCACCTTCCCTGCTAGTGTCATTCCCGCCAAGGGAAATATTTTTGTCATTTTTTCAATATCAACACCTCCGTTTGCTTTCAGGTCCCAAGTATAATCATCTAGATTTTGCACGATCAAGCTTGCTTCTAATTTTTCACCATCGAGCAGCATTGAGAAATCATTGACTTTTATTAAGGTCTCCGCCATTTTTCCAGAAGTATTTTGAATGCTGGCGCTCATCTTCACTTGCTCAAGTGGAAGTGGAAACTGTGAGGTTTTCGCATAACCATCTACTAATGTCATTGATGCGTTTATAGCTGGGATAATTTTTTTCAAACTGTCGTACACCCCGTTGGCATTGGCTTGAATGGAATAAATACCTCTCAATTCCATTCCTTCCATGGGAAACATTTTAGTAAGCTCACCTAGATTAAGTGAGGCCTTTAAGTTAGCATTCATCTTAAAATTGCTGAGGTTCTCTACTAATAAGGAAGCATCTACAGGATTTGAACCAAAATCTAAATGAAGTTTCTTTAAATCAACCACAGTGTTGGCAATTACTCCATCCTTATTATCAATGAGCATATCCATATTAATGTTGTTGATAGCCGTTGGCAATTGTGGATATTTGAACATACCGTCTTTCACTTTTAAGTCAACATTAAATGCTGGCATTTGCTTTTCACTGTAGGTGCCTTTTACAAATCCGCTAAACGCCAAATCGCCTTTGGTTTCAATCTTTCCAAAATCTTTGGTATAAACACCAGGCACAATGGATAATAAACTTTTAAAAGAATTGTCTGGACTCTTAAAAGATATATCCATTCCAAAATTATCTGGGTTCATTTTAAACCACCCATCAGCACTTAATGCAAAGTCGTTTACCTTGGCTTTATTCTCCTTAAAGGTGAATTTACTTATGTTTTCGCTCACTGAAATAATACCATCAATCTCTGCATGTTTTTTGGTAAGCAGTTGATAGGGGCCAAAAGAAGTTGTTACAGTATCAGCAACAGTATGTGTTTTAAGATCAAAAACATCTTGAGTGAAATCGCCACTACCCGTATGGTTTAGTCCTTTTATCTCCAAAAAATAAGTGAGTGATTGGTCATCGTAAATAACTTCGCCATCAATAATTTCCCAATGGTCAATTCCAAAAGAAAATTTACTTGGTTCAGATGTAACCGCTACTGCTTTTGTAGTATCAGGGAAAGTGATACTGTAATTGGCTTGGCCATTTTTTAGAACTTTAATATTTATTTGAGGGCGCTCTAACGTAATGCCTTTAATTCTCAACTTATTCCCAAACAAAACATCTTTTAAGTTAAGTTCTACACCTAGCCTATCTACAACAAAAAGGTGAACACCAACAAAGGGAGCATGATTGAAAACACCAAGCTCTTTCACTTCAACGGTTATATTTGGAAAATTTTTAAATACAGTTAAGCTAAAGTTATTTACATCAAATACTACGTCAGCATTTATGCTCTTTGCAAGCTCTTTATCGATGGCTGCTTTAATATCGTTTTTGAAAACGATTGGGATGATGATAGCCGCTGATACCAATACCACAACTAGAATTGCAAATACTATCAATACACGTTTTAAAATCTTCATATAATTCTTCTTTTGTAAATGTAAAAATAATTACCGGATCCGATTAGAGGCTTTTACAATTTTCTCATCGCGTTTAATAAAGCGTATGGCAAGCCAATTGCAAGCCACAGCTACAAACGTTAAATATAAACTGAAATCATATTTCCACGGAAAGTGATAAGCTTTAGCCATTTGATTAGAGAAAACTACACTTA
>JANXRR010000075.1 GCA_025356795.1 Bacteroidia bacterium | reverse complement strand
TCAAATCAGTTGTATCTACAAATCATTGTAAGGTGCCTACAAAATGGAAGCATGCTATTCACTCTACTTTTGTGAAATAACTAAAATGAAAAACAAATGAGAAAGCTAATTGTAATGATTTCAATGGTTGTAATAGCAACCCAAATAAATGCGCAAAAGATAAAGACGAAAGAAGTGCCAAATTCTGTTATGCAGGCATTCGGTATGTCTTATCCTTCTCAAAAAGAAGTAACATGGAATAAAGATGGATCTAATTACCAAGCGCAGTATGCAAAGAGTGGTGAAAAGTCCGTCACCTATGATTCAACTGGTGCGATGATAGAAACAGAGAAAGAGATAAAAGTATCTGCTCTTCCACCTGCCATAAATGAGTATGTAAAAAAGAATTATAACAATTACACTATTAAAGAAGCTATTCAAATTACCGCTTCTAACGGAGTGATTACTTATGAAACAGAAATAAATGGTATGGATTTGATTTTCGATTCTAGAGGAATGTTTATGAAATCTGAGAAAAGCAAACTTGTAAGTGCTTTAAATCCTTAATCGATCCATAACTTAATCGTTGAAACGTAGCTGGGATGCGTTTCAACGTTTTTTTTGTTGTAGAATTTCGTACAATAGTAAGAGAAAATGGTCAAATTATTACTGTAATACCCAATGCTAACTTTATATTCTAGCGGATTGACTAAATAACTATTGCTACAATTGAAATATTCCTCGCTTCATATTTGCCAATTGTGCCTATTTCTTCTGTGAATGCGTTACTTCCTTTTCATGATTGCGACTCAAGATCTTCTCCACTGTGAATACTGACTTAATACCAGCGAGCAGCGATTTCCACCATAAACCAAAAATGCTTTCGTTCGGATCGCATGGAAAATAAATTTCACCTGTTCTTTTATATTTTAATACGGTTTTGTTCATCGTGTTTTTAAGAAGTGTATTAGCGAGAAGGGTGGTTATCTTATTTAAAAATTGCGGCTTATTATTTTGAATGATAGATACTTTTAGGTCGCTATAATCTAACTCAAGTTTGCCAGTAGAAACCTGTTCGTTGTATTGAAAATGAAACTGCATTGCTTGCATTTTTCCTGATTCAAATTTGATGTTTTCCAAAGGAGTAATCATGGCATTAATAGATGGCATAGAGAAATTTTCTAAAATGCCATTTACGGTATAAAGTTTTTTATTTTCTAATGGAAAAGTGAAGTTGGCAGTAAGGTTGCCCGCATCCATGAAGCGCGATAACACATGCATCTCCGTTTGCCCAGCATCAGCAGTGGAGATATTGGTAAGAACAACATTGAGGTTATTGAAAAATATGTTCCCAGATTGCAATGCTTTATCTGGGAATTCTGTGTAAGAAATATAACTTGAATGAATTTTTACGGAATCAATTTTTAGCTGAAAGGGTAGCTTGTGCATAAATTCAGCAGGAAGAATAAATGGTTTTCTTTTTAGTTCTGGGAAGCGCTTGTCATGGAACACATCTAAATTAAAACTAAAGTATAGGGTATTAGCCGTAAAACTTGCGCCAACAAGTTCTGCCATTTCAAATCCATGCGCGGTGAGACTGGGAATAGTTACTGTGATTTGATCGGTTTCATAAATTGATTTTCTGGCAAAGTCGATTTTAGTGAGTGTGGGCACTAAAAGAATGCTATCTAATTGAACCAGTTTATTGGCGCGATTGTAAGAGAATTTATCGAAACTGATTTTATAGAAGTGGGTAGGCAGATCGATCAATACTTTATTTACTACTACATTTTCGGTTGTCAAGTGAAGAACCTCTGAAATATCGATGGAAAGTCCTTTGATATTAGCACTCACACATGCCTCCATTTCTAATTTGTCAGAATTTTTATTGATAAGTTGAAGGTTAGCAGAGTCCATTAATAACTGATTAAGCTTAACTTCAAAGACTGAATCTTTTATAGTGTCAACTGGGATTGTATCATGCTTGACATAGTAGATATTTAACCTAGGTCTATTTAATTTTATTGAATTGATTATAATTTCGTTTCTGAATAAAAGTGGAATAATAGATACCTCTGAAATTGAAACACTAGGCAAGGTTATGGTTGAAGATGAAAGTGGGTGAGGGGCTATGAATTCAATAGTAACGTCCTTCACATATGCACTTCTATTTATTAACGACACTTCCTTAAACGAATAATTAAGTATAATTCCATCTTCCTTTAATTTATGGATGCTCGTTATAATTATATCTTCTATTTTCCAATAGAGTATTGTTCCACCAATAAAAAACAATAATATCAGTGCAATAATAAAGATGGCAATATTGATAACATGTCTTCTTGCTTTTTTCATTCTACCTGCAGTAAAAATCTGCCTTGAAATTTCATATCAATCCAAGTCATTAATTGCATGCAGTAAAATAATTTAGGAATTTATTTCTTTGGCTATTCTAATACATAGTGAACAGCTACCCTCGAGAGCTTAGAAAAATCGGTAAGAAGGAAAATGGATTTCATGTTAAGCGGCTATAACTAACTGTTATCTTGCAAATTTTGATTATTCTAATCTGCTTCTTGTTGCATTAGTTTTAGTAACACTTACATACTTTACATTTCTCTTATTCAATCAATTTTTAATTGCTTTACTTGATGTAGAGTTACAAAATTGGATGGTTTATGAAATTCAAAAATATTCATGTCATTATCAATTTAGCAAATCATGAAGATGAATCTATTCCTTCTGATTTAGAAAGAGAGTTAAATAATTTACCTATAACATGGAAACATACTGTTGTAAAAAAACACGATTACACTGAAGAAATTGTAAAAAAATTAATAGGAAGTGTAGATTTGATTGTAGCCTATGGAGGCGATGGAACGGTGACAAGAGTGGCGAAAGCATTGATAGGCCATGATACTCCGTTGGGCATTCTACCGAGCGGAACTGCCAATGTGATCGCTAAAGAATTTGGTATTTCGCTTGCAATTAAAGAATCTATTGAACTTATAACTAGTGAACATTCTGAAATAAGAACGATTGATACAGGTCTGTGCAATGGGCAG
>JANXRR010000058.1 GCA_025356795.1 Bacteroidia bacterium | reverse complement strand
GTAAAGCTTTCTATCATCGTTCCTTTGATCAGATCAATAAAGATAATGCTTATTCGGCAACAGCTCAAGTAACCTATCAAACTCCGAAAATTGAAATTGATTTATTGGCTCAAGATATTGGAGAGAATTTTACTCCCGAAGTGGGCTATACACCACGCAAAAATTTTAAAAGAATTGCACCTGAATTTTATTACCGTTGGTATCCTAAATCAAAAATCATCAACAACCACGGGCCTGGTATAGATTTAGATGTGATCGGCAATAATCAATACGGCACTACAGACTGGGATGCGAATTTATGGTATCGGATTACGTTTCAAAACACCGCTAATTTCTTCATTCGCTTTAGACAAGATTATGGATTTGTGTTCAAGGCATTTGACCCCACTTTTCCTGCCGATGACAGTAAGGCAAAAAACCTTGCGTTTGGATCTTCCTATAATTGGAACTCCGCTATCATCAATTACCAATCAAACGGGCGGAAAAAATTGTTTTTCAATTTCCAATCGCGGCTAGGGCAATACTACAATGGCGAACGCGAAAACATTGATGGCTCTATCAGCTACCGCATACAACCACATGCCATTATTTCAATTGATGTTAGCTACAACAGAATACGTTTGCCACAACCTTATAACAGCACCGACTTAGTGCTGATAAGCCCTAAATTTGATTTTACGTTCTCACGCAAACTATTTTGGACAACCTATATTCAATACAACAACCAGATCAATAACATCAACATCAACTCACGGCTTCAGTATCGCTTCAAACCAGTCTCCGATTTCTTTTTGGTGTACACCGACAATTATTTTGCTGAGACTTTTACCGATGACCACATTTTGTATGTGGGGCAGCCAAAGCTTCGAGCCGTTGTGTTGAAGCTCACTTACTGGATTAACCTGTAACTCATGTTTCGTAAACCAACTAACCCAATTGTCAGACTGAGTTTACCCAAATCAATTAGCGTAAAAATGCGGGCTCGACAAGCTCACTTTGACAGTATCAAGTAGTTACAGACATCATCCATAAAAAAAGTAGATATTTATACTCCTGACAATCAATAGTTTAATAAAAAATATATTATATGTTTTAAACATATACTTCTAATCCTACGTATATATGTAACATAAAAAGAAACACAATTATAAATTATGAAAAAAATCAATTTACTCGCAGCACTTGTTTTTGTAGCAGGGGGCGTATTTGCTCAAACGTGGTCGCTTGACAAAGCTCATTCAAAGCTTGGTTTTAAAGTTACTCACTTACTTATTTCTGAGGTAGAAGGTTCATTCAAAAATTTCGATGCTACTATTACAGCATCAAAAGATGATTTTTCAGATGCCGTTATTGAATTATCTGCTGACATTGCAAGTGTAACTACTGACAATGAAGGCCGTGATAAGCATTTGAAAAGTCCTGATTTTTTTGATGCCGAAAAGTTTGCTAAACTAACTTTCAAAAGCACATCATTTAAGAAAGCAGAAGGAAAAAACTACAAAGTAGTTGGTGATTTAACTATGCATGGAGTGACTAAAAGTGTAGAACTACTTGTAACTCTTAATGGCACAGCTGTAAATCAAAGAAAACAGACTGTAGCTGGTTTTAAAGCAACGGGAGTAATCAAGCGTTCAGATTTTTCAGTTGGTAGTCCTAACCCTGCGGTAAGTGATGAAATAACATTGAATGCAAACTCTGAATTTGTAAAAGGTTAATTCTCTTTAAACTATCAAAAAAGCTTTGCCTTCGGGTAAAGCTTTTTTTTTAACTTTAAAATTATGAGCACAATCGAGCAAGAAATCAAGCAAACCAAATTCAAAAGCTTTCAACAAAAGGCTATGCTTAATATTATTTATACCTCAAATTGGCTCGAAAAAAAACATCGTATTTTTTTTAAACAGTATAAAATCACGAATCAGCAATTCAACATTCTTAGAATTTTAAAAGGCCAGTTTCCTTCCAAAATTTCAGGCACTGAAATTAAGCTGCGTATGCTAGATCAAAACTCAGACGTGTCGAGGCTTTTAGATAGAATGATTTTAAAAGAACTAATATTAAAAAGTCAATGCCCAAATGATAAGCGATCGGACGATGTTATTATCTCAGATAAAGGATTGAAACTCTTACAAAAAATCGATAAAGATTTGGACACTATGGAAGGATCAAATATGCAGCTAACTAATGATGAGGCTTGCCAACTGAGTTTACTTCTGGATAAATTTAGAAACTGAGATTTCAGATGGCATCCAATAAAATACTTAATCTAGCTTTGGTTTAAAATTTCTTTAAATTTTTTCCATTTCGCTTTTTACAAAATTCATCAACTCTTTTATATACTTCTGGCTGAAATCAAACTTTATATTGGCTGCCTTATAAATTTCAGGAATAGTAGTAAGGTTTCCCTTTTTCAACGCGTTGATATAACCCTCTAACCCTTTCTTTGGATTGTTCTTAAAATTGCGCCATACAGCAATTGCACCTAATTGCGCCATTCCATATTCAATGTAGTAGAATGGTACTTCATACAAGTGAAGTTGTTTTTGCCACATAAAGTCTTTTGCTTCTTGCAGACCATTCCAATCGGTAATTACATCGGCAAACTCATCGAAGATTCTATTCCAGTGCCGCTTACGTTCTTCTAATGAATGAGTGGGATTTTCGTACAGCCAATGTTGAAATTTATCAATAGTAGCAACCCACGGCAAGGTTTCAATAATATCTTCAAGGTGCTCATGTTTGGCTCTTTTCAAGTCTTCTTCATTTTCAAAGAAGACGTTCCAATGATCCATGGAAATAAGTTCCATGCTCATGGAAGCAAGCTCAGCCACTTCCATTGGAGTATTTTTAAAATCGCCCAACTCCAAATCTTTCGTAAGAAAATTATGCACTGCATGACCCCCTTCATGCATTATGGTGGTCATGTCACGCATGGTTGAAGTAGCATTCATGAAAATAAAAGGCACGCCTATTTCTGCCAATGGGTAATTATAACCCCCCGGTGCTTTCCCTTTGCGCGATTCTAAATCTAAGTGACCCATCTGCTGCATAATAGATAAACATTGGCCTAAGAATGGATCTAACCTGCTAAAACATTCAATTGATTTTTCTGTAAGATCTTTGCCATTGGTGAATACATTAAGCGGTTCGCGGCCTTCTGTATCTACTGCTTTATCCCAGGGTTTAAGATTTTCAACGTTCAAGCTTTTCTTTCTTTCAAGTGAAATTTTATTAAGCAAAGGCACAACTTCACTCGCAATTGATTCATGAAAAGTAAAACAATCTTTAGGTGAATAATCGAAGCGCCCATACGCTTTGAACATGTAATCTCTAAAATTCGCAAAGCGTGCATTAGAAGCCACTTGGTGACGCAACCCAATTAACTTAGAAAACAAAAGATCTAACGGGTCCTTATCTTTCAATCGCCTTGCACAAATAATACGATAGGCTTCTTCGCGTTTAGCGCGATCAGTTGACATTAAAATAACAGCAGCCTGTTGTAAGGTTATTTCCTTTCCATCAATCTCCACCATCATAGCTCCAGAAAGTTGGGCATACTTTTGCGTGTCGGTAGAAATCTCGGTAAGTAGTGGAATGTTTTCTTCTCTGAAAATTTCAATTTCCTTTTTCAGGTTGCGAACTAAAATATCATAACCCTCAAGTTTTGATAGCTCCTCTAAGAAGGGGTTCACAAAACATTTTCTATTGAGCTGATCGGCCACGGGTGCAATGTTGGGCTGAATGTGCTCGACAAAATATTGATATGCCTTTCTATATTCTTCATTTTCCGTGAAGCAAGTCATTTTGATATACCGCCAACCTATGTCTTCTGATAAGATT
>JANXRR010000030.1 GCA_025356795.1 Bacteroidia bacterium | reverse complement strand
TCCCCGATTTAACAAACGCTTCACCAGTTCATCTTTTGATACCTCCAGTGCAATCATGCATTTGATGGGAGTATTTTTGGAAGAAAGCAATTGGTCGAGTGCTTCTGCCTGTGCCACTGTGCGTGGGAAACCATCAAAAATGTAACCCGTAACAGGACCATCATTTTTGATCTTATCATCTACCATATCTATTACCACCTGATCTGGCACAAGTTTGCCTTCATCCATATATTTCTGAGCTAGTTTTCCGAGAGGAGTGCCTTCTTTCAAATGCTTGCGGAATAAATCACCAGTGGAAATGTGTGCGAGTTGATATTTTTTAATAAGGTATTCACTTTGAGTGCCTTTACCTGCGCCCGGAGGGCCAAAGAGTACAATATTTACCATCGATGTGTTATATTAAGCCTGATTATAAATTTTACAAAAACGGATGGGCAAGATAGGGAATTTACCCAAAATTCAATTGGGTGTATCAAAAGTGTAGGTTGTATTAAACTTAGGTTTAAGGTTAGAGAAAGCTAAATCTCGTTATCAGTTAAAGATAAAACTATAACGAAGGGTTATTTCTAATGCATTTAATCAAGTTGCTCGTAAATATCCTTCAAATTTCTTCCCAGCCCATCATAATCTAATCCATAACCAACCACAAACTGTTCGTCTAGTTCAAACCCAACATATTTTACTTCCACTTCTTTTTCTCGGGCCTTTTGCTTTCGCAGCAAGGAGACTGTTTCCACCGATTTCGCACCTCGGCTCTTTAAATCGTTTACGATCAATTGAAGAGTAAATCCTGTATCAACAATATCTTCAACAATAATTACATCTTGGTTAAAAAGACTGTCTTCATGGCCAATTAAGGTTTTTAGTTGGCCTGTGCTTTGGGTGCCGGCATAAGAAGAAACCTTAACAAACGAAACTTGGCAGGCTAACGAAACTTGTTTTATTAAATCGGACGCAAACATGAATGAACCATTGAGAATGGGAAGAAATACAGGAGCTTTGTCAGCATAATCAGTATTGATTTGATTCGCCAACGCTAAAATTCTTTCATTGATTTTTTCTTCTGAAATAAATCGCTTGAAAGTCAAGTCTTTAAGTTGTATTGAGTTTTTCACTAGTGCAAAAATACAACATCAAGCCGAAGCCTGAGTTTTTTATTTTGACTTATGTCACGTTCAGCCAGCGGAAACCTGTTTCAATTATACTGTGGGCCCCTGTTCTTAGATAAATTAATCGAAGAGGACATGAGGAAGCCTACCAAGTAAAATTTTTCAGTAAGCATCCCCCATGGCGAAGTTATTTTTACGATACATCCACTGGCCGTTAGTAAAGTCGGGAAAGTCAACACTTTGCCCGCCTAATTGAATAGACGTTTCAGATAATGGGGTAATTGCACTCCAGGTTACAGCATCATATACATCTTGTGGAGTAGTAGTTTTTAATTTCACAGCTTCGATAAAGGCATTCAACACAAACCAATCCATACCTCCGTGGCCTGCACCGGCTGCATCGTTTCCGTATTTTTTCCATAGTGGATGGTCGTACTTATCGAGCCAGGCCTTTGCATCTTCCCATCGATGGGTTTCTTTGCTTTGGCCTTCTATGTAAATGGATTTATTCACGTCCATCCAAAGGCCGTTGGTTCCTTGTACTCGAAAACCTAATGAATACGGGCGAGGCAAGTTAGTGTCGTGTTGCAAAAGAATGGTTTCTTGATTAGCAGTTTGTATCATGGTAGTTACAACATCGCCCAACTTAAAGTTAATTTTTGCATTGGGATGATTTTCTCCTCCCACCTTGACAACATAATTGTGCAGCCCTCGCGCCTTTGTTGAGTAAGAAACCAATTGAGTAAATCTATTGCCCCGATTGATGTTGGTCATCATCGCCAATGGGCCAATGCCATGTGTGGGATACAACTCGCCATTCCTGTTAACTGAATGCAGCGTTCGCCATTGTGCTTCCGAAAATCCCTGATCGCCAAATTCTGCATAGCTCTTGGAAATTTTTGTTCACAATATCGAATGTGTTTTGCAGCAGATC
>JANXRR010000017.1 GCA_025356795.1 Bacteroidia bacterium | reverse complement strand
CAAGTATGAAGCTGTTCATCCTTATCTGTGCCCTGATCGCTGTAACTATGTCCTTTGGCCTGCAAAAGGCGGAATGCCCTCACAACCTCGAAGTGCTGTGCATTGACGACATCAACAAGGCGTTCCCCGTCTGCGAGAAGGCCGCGCATTAGAAGGGAGCGGACGTGCCTGCGGATCTGGACTGCATGAAGTACTTCGCGTCGATGGGCAGTGACTGCTGGCCTTGCATCTGCTGGGTTGCTCATCCACCGTTTTTTGTGTTGCTGTTACGGCATGCACCGTGCTCATCAAGCCTTCTGCAATACCAAAATTATCGTGAAGAACTTTGGCCAATGGAGCTAGGCAGTTGGTTGTACATGAGGCGTTGGAGACAATCGTATCAGCAGATTTAAGTTGTGTATTGTTAACGCCCATTACAAAGGTAGGTGTATCATCTTTTGCAGGCGCTGACATTACCACTTTTTTGGCACCTGCATTAATATGCTTTTGTGCATCGGCCTTTGTTAAAAATAAGCCTGTAGATTCGATTATTATTTCAGCACCTACTTCTCCCCATTTTAAGTTAGAAGGATCTTTTTCTGCTGTTACTCTGATTTTCTTTCCATTTACTACCAAGTGACCATCAACCGCGGCAACGGTGCCATCAAAATGGCCATGGGTAGAATCATATTTCAACATGTATGCCATGTATTCAGGATCAACCAAGTCATTAATTCCTACGATTTCAATGCCTGGGCGATTAACTGCTGCTCGAAAGGCCAAACGGCCAATACGGCCAAATCCATTAATACCAATTTTTGTCATGTCAATAAGGTTAAAATTTTATATTATCAAAAGTAAAATACTCTCAAGCTAAAACCTATCGAGTGAACAATATTCTGTAGTAAGTCAAGTAACATTTTCTCGTGCAAACCTTTGCGGAGGTATACTACACTATCAAATTTTAGATCGAACACAGAATTGAAATTGAGTGGTTTGCGCGGATAAGATTACAAACTGCTTTTAAAATGCCATTTAAGAATTTTTTTTAGCTGGGTTTGTAAATCATTTTAGGAAGGCTATATTTGCGACTCTTTAGAAAAAACGGCCCGTTCGTCTATCGGTTAGGACACCAGATTTTCATTCTGGTAAGAGGGGTTCGACTCCCCTACGGGCTACTTAAAAACACCAACTATTTTTGGTGTTTTTTTTTAATTATCATCCTATATGGTTATTGCCAATCGGAAGGGGGGGTTATTGATGAAAATGGGAACGCCAGTCTGCAATCTTTGCCCATAGCTCCTTCTCTTCCAAGGCAATCAACTGGCGTTTTTATATCTGCCATGTCGTCATCTTTTTTTATATAAATCTGTTTTTTGGTAACTGCTGACGCATAAAAAATTCCTAACACTTCATTCTTTCCATTCACATCAAAAATGTTAGTATGGATATTCCCTGAAATGGGTTGGAATAAACTGTTGGATGATTCTTTCTGTGCTTGAATGGCGCGCCAATAATCAAAAGCAAAACGGGATAAACTCATTTGCATAACCTCGACCCTGTACTTTTCGAAGAAGGTGTAAAAGTTTATGGGCACGAATCCCATATCCACATTTTTATATTTCCCGTTGGCCACAAACTGGTTATCGCTTACATGTGGATGATCTTCAAATTTTGTAACCCAACAGCGGCAACAACTGCACTTAAGCCCAATCACATATTCCACTTTTTGAGTTTTGGGATTATAAGCATACCCTTCCCTGAGAATGCCATTAACATACGCAAAGCCACTACAAACAGCTGGGCAATAGACGCAACCAAGAGGGCATAAGGTGTATTGGGGCTTCGTTTCAATCACGTATGTTCCTGTAAACTTCCAGCGCACAAAGTGATCACTGCCGGGGGTATCGTGGGCATCAATAAAAATACGGTAACCATATTCTGTTGGAGCAGTGTCGGGTTGAAAAGTATCAAGCCTGTGGTAAATGGTGTCTATTTCACCTACTGCGCTCATTTTATCGGGCATGGATTCATAGGTGGTGCCATCTGTTGCTTCAACGCGTATATGGTATTCTCTTCCGATTACTCCGCGAATTCCATCGGGGTTAGTTAGGTAAGTTCCAATGGCTGTTTCTGTCAGAACTTCTTCGTTTCCGACATTATCGAACAGCGTAATTTTTTTTGCTGAAATAGCAACGCCACCCCTAGTTAAACCACCATCTACCCTAATTGCCGAGGTAAGTTTTACGGTGTAAGGTCCGGGTTCATTCGTAATAAGGCCATCAACCGTAAATACTGTGGAAGAAAGTTGGGAACCTTAATGGTGATTCTATCTACACAGGCACCGATGCCCAGAATAATGATGACAAAGGCAAAGCTTTTGAATTTCTTATTTTTCCCCAAGGGTATTTACTTTGTTAAAAATAGTGCTTTTCTAGGTAATAAGGAGCATTTCACTACCCATTCTGTATCTTATTATCAATTGCTAGACAGAAAGACAACTATCAACTTTGTGACGTTGAGCAAGAAAACTGAAATACCTTGCCTATCAATCAGATCATTATTCAAACCTTGTTAATTTTCCCTTCCAAATTTCTTAGAACACGCAGGCACAAGTTGAGATTTTCTCCAGCAAGTATTGTTCGGGTTAACCTTTCAAATTTCTGTCAATAAAAAGAATGTTCCGGTTAGGCATTCAAGATGACGGAGCTTCTTTAAGCTGAACTTATCTAAGCCAGTTCTTAAAAAAAGTGTAACAATCTTTCTATACTCCCTAAAATACCGCAGATGAACGCTGGGGCGTGCGATCCACACGTTTCGCTTTATAATTGTGGGTTACTTTACCTTTTACGCTGGCACCATTACTCACGCATGCCAAGGGATCTTTTGCACATGATGTAAGTACCATCACTGAGATTAGAAAAAAGCCAAATATTTTTTTCATGTGGGGTTTGTTTTGTGATGTTTAAAGTAATAAAAAATTTGCCACTTTGTCAAGTAAGATGGTGCATTTCAACTTGTGCTTTTAAAAACATGCGCCCCATCGAGGTCGATCAAATAGCAACAT
>JANXRR010000014.1 GCA_025356795.1 Bacteroidia bacterium | reverse complement strand
ATACCACAACTTGGAAATGTAGTTATTGAAGACAATGTATCTATCGGGGCAAATACAGTGATTGATTGTGCTACCCTTTATGGCGACTCTACTGTTATCCGTCAAGGAGTAAAACTTGATAACTTAATTCAGATCGCCCATAACGTTGAGATCGGTAAAAATACCGTCATTGCTGCTCAAACGGGAATATCAGGTTCAACAAAAATTGGAGAGAATTGTATTTTGGCAGGTCAAGTCGGTGTTGCAGGCCACATAGCAATTGCTAACAACATAGGCATTGGTGCACAAGCTGGCATTGGCAAATCCATAACCAAAGAAGGTAGCAAAATTATGGGTTCACCCGCCTTTGATGTCAAAGCTTACTACAAAGCGTACGCTGTCTTTAAAAAATTGCCATCACTGAGCGAGCGCCTTTTGGAATTGGAAAACAAACTACCCTTGGCTAATACAGAAAAAACCAGTTGATTGTTTTGCGCCACCCGAGGTGCGATGTTCTTCGCCAACAGGCACACTAAATGATCAATTACAGGCTTCGGAAACGTCCAAACAAATCTGAATTAGACTTTACAAACTTAGGATTTCGGAACGCTCCAAACACATTTGAAATGGTTTACTGGGCTGTAACTCGTTAACAAATCTTGGCCTACAGCGCCTAGCTTAGATTAAGCTTGCTCTCAGGTTGAGCTCTCTGTCATGTTGAGCTTGTCGAAACCTCCTTAGAGCATCCACTCTCGCAGAGGGCGATGCATAAAATACTATCCTTATTTTCGCCTAAGTTTCCATCTTCTAGGATAATGTTTAAATTTGACGTCTCTTATTAATATGATGTTAAATCATAAGCAACAAACTATTAACAAATCTGTGACCCTATCGGGTGTGGGGCTACACACGGGGGTTCAGACCAACATGACTTTTCTGCCTGCAAAGTCAAATCATGGAATAAAATTCCAACGGATAGATTTGCCTGGTTCACCCATTGTAGATGCAGACTGCGATCTTGTAGTGGATGTTTCCAGGGGAACAACCATCGAAAAAAGCGGAGCTAGGGTAAGTACCATTGAGCACACCCTTGCCGCTTGTGTGGGGCTGGAAATAGACAATGTATTAATTCAACTTGACGGCCCCGAGCCCCCTATAATGGATGGAAGCTCCATTCAATTTGTAAATATTTTAAATGAAGCTGGCCGCGAAGAGCAAAATGCTTTACGCGATTTTTATGAAGTGCAGGAAAGCATTTGGTACCGCGATACCTCTAGGAACGTAGAAATTGCTGCCCTGCCCTTGGATGATTATAGAGTAACGGTAATGATTGATTACAACTCCCCCGTACTCGGCAGTCAGCATGCGTCAATCACCAATATCCATCAGTTCGAAAAAGAAATAGCTTCCTGTAGAACTTTTTGTTTCCTCCACGAGCTAGAAATGCTTTATAAAAACAACCTTATAAAAGGTGGAGATCTTAACAATGCCATTGTCATAGTTGATCGCATAGTAGAACCTCACGAGCTAGATAACATTGCCCGCATGTTAGGCAAACCTAAAGTTGAGGTAAAAAGAGAAGGCATTTTAAACAATGTTGAATTACGATATAATAATGAACCGGCCCGTCATAAACTGCTGGACATAATTGGCGACCTTTCCTTGGCGGGAAGGCCCTTGAAAGCACAAATACTCGCTGCCCGGCCCGGTCATGCCGCCAACGTTGCTTTTGCTAAAAAATTAAAAAGGGCAATGTCGGAGTCAGATAAAAAAGGAGTGCCCCGGTACAATCCTAATCTGCCCCCTGTAATGGACATTAATAAGATTGCCGCCACACTGCCGCACCGCTACCCTTTTTTATTGATTGATAAAGTAATATACCTAGATAATGAAAGTGTAGCGGGTATTAAAAATGTGACCATGAACGAGCCCTTCTTTCAAGGACACTTTCCCGGAAACCCTGTTATGCCAGGAGTTTTACAAGTAGAGGCCATGACACAAATGGGGGGAATTCTAGTGCTGAACACCGTGCCAGACCCCGAAAATTATTGGACCTATTTTTTAGGGATTGATGATTGCCGTTTTAGAAAAATGGTGTTGCCCGGTGATACTTTAGTAATACAATGCGATCTCTTAGCTCCCATAAAAAGAGGCATAGCAAAAATGAGAGGAAGGGGCTATGTTGGCAATACCCTTGTTTGTGAAGGAACTATGACAGCTCAAATCGTTAGAAAAAATTCATGAGCAATTTGTCTTTAGTAAATATCCATCCAGAAGCAAAAATTGGCAAAGGGGTAGTTATAGAACCTTTTGCAACTATTCATAGAGATGTAGAAATTGGGGATGGAACATGGATTGGCCCGTATGTTACCATTATGGATGGCGCACGCATTGGAAAAAACTGTAAAATTTTTCCAGGTGCAGTTATCTCTGCCATTCCTCAAGATCTAAAATTTAAAGGAGAAGTAACCACAGCTGAAATCGGTGACAACACAACCTTACGTGAAAGTGTAACAATCAACCGTGGCACAGTCGATAAATTTAAAACTTCCATTGGTTCCAATTGCCTCTTGATGGCCTACGTTCACGTTGGGCACGATAGTATTATAGGCAATAATTGTATTCTAGGTAATGTTGTGCAATTGGCAGGTCATGTTCAAATTGAAGACTATGCCATATTTGGAGGCTCTTGCTCGGTGCAACAATTTTCTAAAATAGGGGCTCACGCTTATATAGGAGGCGGTTCCCTGGTTAGAAAAGACGTTCCTCCTTATACAAAAGCAGCTCGCGAGCCTTTGGCGTACGCAGGCATCAATAGCGTAGGGCTTCGCAGACGAGGGTTTGATTCTGAAAAAATAACCGAGATCCAGGAAATTTACAGGTTTATCTTTATGAAAGGATTAAACAACTCTACAGCTCTTGAACTCATTGAGCAAGAGCTACCTGCAAGCCCAGAAAGAGATTACATTATTCAATTTATAAAAGCCTCTGACCAGGGAATAATGAAAGGATTCTCTACCAGCACGGCTTCCTTTGAATGAATATTGAGGCCAAAAAGCTAGGAAAACGCTTTAACCGAGAATGGGTTTTTCATAACCTCAACTTTTCATTCAATGCAGCAACCACCTATGCGATCATTGGCCCCAATGGCTGCGGCAAATCTACCTTGCTACAAATTCTTTGGGGGCAACTTCCGCCAACTGTAGGTGACCTTTTTTATTCCAATCAAAAAAATATCCCCATAGAAGAAGTTTTCAATTCCATTGCAATCGCAACTCCTTACATGGAACTAATAGAAGAATTTACGCTTTCCGAAATGCTTGCCTTTCATTTTAAGTTTAAGAAAGTAAGACATGGAAATTCGGTGTCTGATTTATTTGATCTGTTGGAGTTGAGCCACGCCAAGAATAAGCCCTTATACCAATTTAGCTCGGGCATGAAGCAACGCTTAAAACTTGGACTTGCCTTTTATTCAGATGTAAATTGTATTTTTTTAGATGAACCCACCACTAATTTGGATAACACCTCAACTCAATGGTATTTTAATAATCTGATGGCATTGCCACAAGAAATTTTGGTAATTATTGCCTCTAACAACGAACACGAATATCCAAACTCGGCAGAAAAAATAGAAATCTTGAATTATAAATAAGGTTACAAAAAGAGAAAATCGCCCATTAAAAGCTTTAATGCCTTTCAACTAGTTAAAAATGATCTAATAAATTCTTTTTTTCAGAGTCCTTTTGTAGATTTATGAAGTTTAATAAATTCCTAAAATGAAAAAAATAGTAAATTTTGTTGTGGTAGTTGGCTTTATTGTGGTACTGGCAACCTATTCTTCTTGTAAGAAAGACCCAGACAAAGAGCTGCCTGCCACTGATCAGCAATTACAAAAGTTTTTCGGATCCACTTCAAGCAGCGGTGCCGGCACTCTTGCTTGGAAACTATCTTCTGCAACATTAGACGGTGTTGACAAAACAACTGACTATACCACTGCATTTACATTAACACTATCAGGAACCATTGGCGCGCTAGCAACGGCCCCTTTCAATTATACAACGTCAAAGCCTGTTGCAAATCTTAGTCCGTGGGGAAAGTCAGGAACATTTACGTTTGACGCCACTACCCCCGCAACCAAAATTACCAGGGATGACACTACTGTAATAACCTACTCTGTAAATGACACTCAACTTCAAATTTCTTTTACCTTTTCAGGAACTGGTTATGACCGCACTGCTGGAAGAACTGAAGTTGTAAAAGGAGCGTGGGTTTTCAACTTCACAAAGTAAGATTTCAATTTTTTGAATATAAGAAAGGCCTTCATCTGGAGGCCTTTCTTATTTACATTACTTTAATACCACCACCGTTATTCCCGCTCCTCCCCTATCTGCATGGGCATCGGCAAAGGAAGCAACCGCCCGTGTAGATTTCAATTTTTCACGAATTACCTGCCGAAGTATTCCTTCCCCTTTTCCATGAAGAATACTTAGTTCGGCTTGTCCCAGCAAAATAGCATCATCCAAAAATTGATCTAATAATGGAATGGCTTCTTCTACACGCTTGCCGCGGATGTCAAGGTTGCTAACAAATTGAGATTGCTTGCGGTGAATGTCTATGCCCATCGAACGCGCCCGCGAAGTAGTGGGGTTGGCAGGAGCCAAATCACTTCTCACCAATTGATTTAATTTAAGAGTAGACCGTAAATCACCAAATTGAACAACGGCACTTTTATCTTTGATGGAGATCACATTGCCAGAAACCTCTTGCCCAATAATTCTTACTTTATCACCTTCCTTTATCAATTCGGTAGTGATCACTTTGGGTAATTCTTCCAAGGGCTGCACTTTTTCTGATAAGTCAGCCAATCCTTGTCTAACCTTTCGTGTCTCCTTTTTCTCCGCTTTATTTTCTTGAATATGCCTAATCGTTTTTTCTATCTCACGGTTAGTTTCCTTCAATAAGTAGGAAGCTTCTTCTTTCGCTTTATTTATGATCTCCTTTTTTCTGGCCTCTAGTTCGCCATTGAGTTTCTCATACTTCATCTGAAGATTGTGAAGTGAATTTTCCTTTTGCTTTAGCTCTGCGTCTTTTTTTATGAGCTGTTGCTTTTCGTCAGCCACTGATTTCATGAGGGTTTCCAAGCCGGTAATGTCTCTTCCTATTATATCCTCAGCGGCTTTAATAGTAGATGAGGGAAGCCCCGTTTTTCTGGCAATTTCTAGTGCGAAAGAACTTCCGGGCTTACCAATTTCCAACTGAAAAAGTGGCTCTAATTTCTGGGTATCAAAAATCATAGCTGCATTTTTGATTCCCTGATTGTTTTCAACAAACAGCTTTAAATTATAATAATGTGTAGTGGCTACTCCCCACGATTTTCTTTGTAATAAAGTAGCAAGAATAGATTGGGCAATGCCTCCTCCAAAATTAGGATCGGTTCCTGAACCCAGCTCATCTAATAAAATTAACGTTTCCGCGGAAGCGTTATGAATGAAATAACTCATATTTTTTAAATGAGAGCTGTAGGTACTTAAATCATTTTCTATACTTTGCTGGTCGCCAATATCAAGGAAGATGTGATTGAAAATACCTACGGTTGACTTATCGTGCAGAGGCACTAAAAGGCCACATTGCACCATGTATTGTATAAGGCCAACAGTTTTTAAGCATACTGATTTACCACCCGCGTTAGGGCCGCTTACCAACAGCCATTTGTTCTGTAAGCTAAGACCGATGGTTAATGGAACAACAGAACGTTTGCCTTTAAAACTCAAATACAATAATGGATGCCTAGCGTAAAGCCAATTAAGATCAGCTTCTTTTGATAGCGTGGGCAGCGTGGCATCTAGATCAATCGCCAATTTTGCTTTCGCTCGGGTAAAATCAAGGTGACCTAGAAAAATGTAAGCCAGTTTCAATTCAGTTAAATGCTGCCGCAGAAATGAGGTTAACTCCCGCAGTATTTTTACTACTTCCCTTCGTTCAGCATGAATCAAATCCCTGATTTCATTATTGGCTTCGAGTACTTCGGCAGGTTCTAGATAAATGGTTTGACCGGTGGCCGACTCATCCATAATAAACCCGCGCAACTTCCTTTTGTGCTCGGCAAGAATGGGAATAACTACTCTACCATCGCGAATGGTTGGTGAAACACCTTCGGGAGTCCACCCATTGGCAGCAGCCTGTTTAAAAGCTTCATCCATCATTCGCCTTACTTTGCCCTCTTCTTCGCGTATGCGCCTGCGAAGCTTGCTAAGTTCTTGGCTGGCAGTATCTTTTATTTTACCAGTTTCATCAACCTTTGCATTGATAGACGAAACCAAGTGCTGTGGAATAGCAACATGATTGGAAAGTTTATAAAGCGTGGGATAAATCTCTTGGGATTGGGTGAGAAAATTTTTCGCGTCAACAATAGTTTGCAGCGATAGCACGATTGATAAGAATTCTTCTGCCTCTATAAAAGCGCCCTCTATAGCAATTGTTTGAAACAAAGGTGTAGGATCAAAATAATTGGAAGAAGGAAATACGTGGGCTTTCTCTAAAATGGATTTGAATTCAAAAGTTTGATATAAGAGCGATTGAATTTTTTCAAATGAATTAGAGAACATAATCTCTGCTACCTGGGCCGAACCTAATTCACAGAGGCAATAATTTTTGAGTCTTTCACGAAGCAAATTAAACCCCAGCTTTTGCTCAAAATCAGCAGGATAGATCATTTTTTAAGCGTGGCCTCAACTCTTCTTTTTTCCATTGTGGAGAGAGAGTCAATAACTATATCATACACGTCATTAAAATCAGCCGGATGCGATAAGTAGTAAGCATACGTTTTGCGCAATGTTGAATCTGAAAGGTTTCTCTTCGCCAATATCACACTTTCGTGAGGCAGAAAAAGTTTTAGTGATGAATCGCGAATAATTGGATAGCTGCTAAGGCGAGCTTCCGTAAGATATAAATCTATCATTATGGATGAAAGCTGCTGTTTATCTAGCACATCTTTGGGTCTTTCCTCTTTCTTACATCCCACCAAAGTGGAGAGTAACAGAAACAAAAAAAACATTTTGTTGAGAAGGGCTTTTGTAAGAAAAAGTGGTGTCCTGATCATATTAAAAATCAAAATTAATCATAATTCATCTATTTTTGACCGCTGTTGCAAAACGAAACACGCATCGTTTATTTTTGCAGCTGCGAAAAAAGTGCCAAGAGTTGAAAGAGCTGTTAAAAAGACTAAGAAAATACGAAATCCAAATCCGCAAGGCAATAAATAGCCAAATGCAGGGCGATTTCCATTCCATTTTTAAGGGCTCGGGCTTAGAGTTTGACGAAGTGCGCCCCTATCAATATGGCGATGATATTCGGGCAATCGACTGGAATGTTTCGGCTAAGGGTCATGGCACGTTTGTAAAAACATTTAAGGAAGAAAAAGAGCAGACAATTTTTTTTATCCTCGATGTGAGTGCCTCACAAGATATTGGTACACCTGGCAAAACCAAATTTGACATTGGCAAAGAAATTTGTGGTGTGCTGGCTCTTTCTGGGGCTAAAGAATCGAGTCAATTGGGTTTGATATGCTATTCAGATGAACGCGAAAATTATATGAAGCCTCGCAAGGGACTTCCACAGGCGTATCAGATAATTTACTCGTTGGCCAAACTTCAGCCCAAATCATTAAAAACCAATCTGACGAAGGCCATTTCATTTGCGCTTAATTCCATTAAAAAAAGAAGCGTTATTATAATGATTTCCGATTTTATTGATGAAGGATACGAACACAATTTAAAATCGCTTGCGCGGAAGCACGATTTGGTGGTGATCCGTATTTGTGATAAGCGAGAAACCCATTTGCCCAAGCTGGGAATTATACCGGTGCAAGATAAAGAAACAAAAAAAACGCTTTGGATTAATACTTCTTTTGGGGATTTTAGAAATCACTTAGCTGCCAATTATGGCACACGCCAAAAGGTGTTAGATGATTTTAGCCGCAAGCATCAAATTAATTTTTTAAGTGTTGATACCGATGAGGACTATGTTCCGAAATTGCTGAGGCTTTTTAAAATAAGGAATAAATCATTGAAACGTGTTTAGAAAAATTTTAGTCAGTTTCATTTTTGTAACCCTCCTTACCATTCATGCTTTTTCGCAAGCTGATAAAAGTATTATAGTAAATGGGCACTTTTTAGTGGATAGTATTAAAATTGGCGAACAAGTTCCTTACAGCATTACAGCCTATTATCCTGCATCGTACAACCTTGTTTTTCCCGACAGTACATTTTCGTATGCTCCTTTTGAATTTTCAAAGAAAAAATACTTTCAAACGATAACTAAAAATAACCTTAGTTACGACAGTGTGGTGTACTTCGTTACCACGTTTGAAATTGATAGTATTCAAACACTTAAACTTCCCGTTTTTGAAGTCCACAAAAATGACTGCACATTAGTATTTTCTCAGAGTGACACGCTCTTTTTAAAGCAATTAGTTAAACAAAAGATTGATTCTATTGATGCTCCAGCTCTTCCACTAAAAACCAATACCAATTATCAAAACGTAAAGTGGCTAGTAGATTATCCGTTTATAGTAGCAACCGTTGGAGTGCTGATTGTGGTTGCCATTATTCTATGGATACTATTTGGCAAGAGGATTAAAAAGTATTTGAAAGCCAGAAAACTTTTTAAAAATCATGAAGCTTTTATTACTAAATTCACTTCCACAGTGAGCGAACTAAATTCTAATTATTCGTCCAACCATGCTGAGAAAACAATTTTACTTTGGAAAATTTATATGGAAAGATTAACCGCTAGGCCGTTCACAAAATCTACCTCGAAAGAAATTATCAACCAAGAAAAAGAGGAGGCGTTAGGAGACGCCCTCCAAATCATAGATAGAATGGTGTATGGTGGGCAGGCTTATTCTTCAGAGTCTTTTGATTCGTTAAGAACATTTGCCAATAATCAATTTGCCAATAAGCTTAAAGAGGTAAATCGTGGATAAATTTTCAGACGCTTGGTATTCCTTCAGTTGGTTTTCACCAAACACATTTGGTGCATTTACTTGGGCTAACCCGTTATTCCTTTATGGATTACTGGCCTTGCCCTTGGCCATGCTGTTACGCTGGTTCATAAGGTATTACCTCAATCAAAAATTACCCATTGCCCTCATTAAAAGCGAACTCAAAAGTTCACCACTAACACTCATTCGGTTCCTGCCTGACCTTATTATTCTTTTCATTTTTACATTCATAATTATTGCGCTGGCAAGGCCACAACGTACCAATGAAAAAGTTGAGCAATGGACAGAGGGCATTGATATTATGCTTGCCCTGGATATATCTCAATCCATGCAAATAGAAGATTTCACTCCAAACCGTTTGGAGGCTGCTAAAAATGTAGCCCGCGATTTTATCAAAGGTCGTATCCAAGATAGAATTGGTTTGGTGGTCTTTTCGGGCGATGCCTTTTCATTAGCTCCTTTAACAACCGACTACGAGCTTCTTAATTCTTATCTCAACGATGTAAACTTTGAGATGATTGAAAACCGAGGCACTGCAATTGGAAGTGCCATTGCGGTGGTTACAAATAGAATGCGCGAATCTGAATCAAAATCTAAAGTGTGCATTTTATTGAGTGATGGAGATAATACCGCTGGAAATATAGATCCGATTACCTCCTCAGAACTAGCAGCAGCCTATGGAATAAAAATGTACACAATTGTAGTTGGCAAAGAAGGCTTGGTTCCATTCGGAAAAGACTTTTTTGGAAGACCTCAAATGGTAGAAAATACCGTTGATGAAACTACCATGCGCAAAATCGCTTCCATTGGTGGAGGTGAATTTTTTAGAGTAACAGACAATCAAGCATTAAAAAGTGTCTTCCAAAAAATAGATCAATATGAAAAAGCAGAAATAAAAGAAACCAGATTTAAAGCCACCAGTGACTTTTATTTCATTTACTTAAGGTGGGCAATAGTTTTATTATTGCTCTGGCTTGTGCTGAAATCCACCTTTATCAGCAATGTGTTACAAGATTAATAATCACACTCAATATTGAGTATTAGAATTCTTTTTGGGCTCACCGGTAAGAATATTACCTATGGGTTTATAAGAAGCGGCATTGGGTTTCTCCACACCTAATATTCTAGCGATCCAAGCTAAAATCAATGCACTTACGATAAATACTAAGTGAATGATTATTTCAAAATTTAAAGATTCGTAGCTGCCTGTTTCCGTTTCAGAATGAATATCAATAAATGTTTTAAGAAGATGAACACCAGAAATAGAAGCAAGAGAAGAAGCCAATTTCACTTTTAATCTATCTGCATCTAAATGATCAATCCACTGAGGCCTATCTTCCTGTTCATCAAAATCTATCTTACTGGTAAAAATTGAATAGCCGCCAATAATTACAATGATTAACAAATTCATAACCATTGAAATGTCGATAAGCCCAAGAATCATAAGCATAGCGTCAACCTCGCTCATGGTTGTTATGTTCATTGTCAAGGTCATCAGTTGCTCAATAAATTTATAGACATACAGAAAAGAACCAACAATAAGACCAAGGTATATTGGAGCTTGCAACCAACGAGAAGCAAATACTAAGTATTCAACAAAAGTTTCAATTGCGCTATTAACCTGACGGAATATCCCCATATTATTTTTTCATTTAACATGCAAAAATAGAACTTTTCTTATTATCCCTATCTAATAAAGCAAATTATTATAGATCTCTTAGAGCAGGAATAATCTGGTGAATATACATTGGAACATTTTTAAGATTAGTTTCGCATATAAAGTAAACCATGAAGAATTTCACTAGTAAGGATATTGAAGACTATTACGACCATACAGAAGTTCATTATAAACTATTCTGGAACCTTGAAAAATCGATGGGACTTCACTATGGAATTTGGGATGATACCACTCATACCACAACTGAAGCTATACTAAATACAAATCATCAACTAATGAAACTAGGAAATATCCAATCCAATCATTTTGTCTTAGATGCGGGTTGTGGCATTGGAGGCTCAAGTATTTTTTTAGCCACTAAACTTGGCTGTAGAGCCGTTGGCATTACACTTAGCCAAAGGCAAGTATCAAGTGCCACTCAGCTCGCAAAAAAAAATAACGTAGGCCACTTAGTTAAATTTGAGCAAAATAATTATTTGGCCACAGGTTATGATAGCGAGTCCTTCGATATTGTGTGGGCATTAGAGAGCTTTGGATCAGCTCCAGAAAAAGATAATTTTTTTAGGGAGATGAATAGAGTTTTAAAGAAAGGCGGGAAAATTCTTTTTGCCGATACTTTTAAACCGCGAACAAAAAGTATTGAGAATAATAAAGATATGGTAACTATGCTAAACGGCTGGGCTATATCCGATATCCTTTCTATTCCAGAACTAGAGGCAATGGCTAAGCAACATGACTTTCACGTGGATAAGATGGAAGATGTGTCGATTAAAATAAGAAAGTCCGTTAACAAAATTTATGTTGCGGCATGGCTCGGTATGATCGGCACGAAAGTGTATACCATTTTTAAGAATGCTACTCACTTTTCAAGGACACACTATAAAACTGGGCTTTCACAGAAAAGGACTTTTGATAGAGGTGACTGGGGTTACTACTTAGTTTGCTTAACAAAAAACTAAGACTTAAATCAAAAATTGTGACACGAAAATTAATCGTATACCAAAACCTATCATTACAATACCCAACGCCATATTCATACCATTCATTAACCGTGGTGTTATTAAAAGGCGAAGTTTATCAGCTAAAAAAGCTTTAATAATATCGGTAGCTAACACAGTAACTAGCACTGCCAAGAAAAATAAAAAAAACTCAAGGCCTCTAATATATCCAAAGTCGAGCGAAGCCACGCTTATGGTGCCGATCCAAAAAAGAATGACCATTGGAGTAAAGCCATTGATGATGAAGCCTTTTACAATATATCGATAATATTTTTTTTCGTGAAGTGTTTTACTGCCCGCGTTTTTGGTCCGCTTACTTTTAAAAAATAGATAATAGAAACCAAAAAATATGAGTATGGAGCCACCTCCATATGCCATATATACTTTTACGGACGGATAGTTTAAGAACTGAGCGAGTCCGAAATAACAGACTATTACATATACAGTATCGCTGAGTGAAACACCTATTGCTACCATCACTCCTTTCCAAAACCCGCTTTCAATACTAGTTTGAATGATGGTGAAAAATACCGGCCCAATTAAAAAAGCCAGCACAATTCCCGTTTTTATTCCGTTGAAAATAATTAGCATAGTATTAGCTTAAAAAGGCGGTCCAGTCTTCTAACTGAGCTTTCTTTAACACTCGTGGAAATTTGTTTTGCCCTCCCACCTTTCCTTTCGATTGCATCCAATCATAGAAAACATTCACTGGATGAACGTCAACAAAAATTTCTTTTAGCGCTGCGCTACGCTCTACGGCATAGTCGTCATTCAATTCCTTTAAATGAAAATCGATCCTTTCCTTTAAGATATTTTTATCGACAGCATCATCGGTTCCCACAAACCAATGATGGGCAAATAGACTTCCATAAGGAATGCCAGCCACAGTAAATTCTGTAATCGTAATGTTTAACTCATTCGAAACTACTTCTATGGCCTTGTTCATATTATCCACCGAAAGGTGTTCGCCACATAAGCTTAAGTAGTGTTTTGTTCGTCCAGTAATCACTATTTCAGACTCGTCAATGGAAACAAATTTTATAACATCGCCCACGAGGTATCGCCATGCACCTGCGCAAGTAGAAATTAACATGGCATATTCTTTTCCTTCTTCAACTTCATCTATCAGCAATGCCTTAGCATCTGGCATTACCTCACCGGTGGATGTAAAATTTGTTTCGTCAAAAGGAATAAATTCATAGAATATTCCATTGTTGAGCACCAGCCTCATCGATCTTCTTCCTGGCAGCGCTTGATAGGCGAAAAATCCCTCGGAGGCTAAATAGGTTTCGATATAGTAGATGGGCCGACCCAACAATTTTTCAAAGCCCTTTCGATAAGGATCAAATGAAACACCACCATGAACATATACGCGCAGGTTAGGCCATAGCTCATGAATATTTTCTAACTTATGGTAATCGATAATTTTTTCCAGCAAAATTTGAATCCACGCAGGAACGCCCACAACAATTCCAATATCCCAATCTTTTGCTTTTTTTGTAATCTCTTCTAGCTTGGCTTCCCAACTTCTTGTTTTGGCTATCTTCTTTCCGGGCTTGTAAAAATGTTGAAACCAAAAAGGAAGTTTAGCTGCTTGAATGCCGCTTAAATCGCCCTCAAAATAACTGCCCTTTTTATTTAAGTGCGTGCTGCCGCCAATCATTAATATGCCAGATGTGAAAATTTCT
>JANXRR010000622.1 GCA_025356795.1 Bacteroidia bacterium | reverse complement strand
CAGGTGGCGCAAATACCTATACATTTTCAGGAGGTTCGCCAATTGTTTCGCCTACTGTTAATACAAGTTATTCTATCACGGGGACAAGCACTGCAGGATGTGTTTCAGCAAGTCCAGCTATTTCAACTATTACGGTAAATGTTTTGCCATTACCGACTATAACAGTAAACAGCGGTTCCATTTGTTCGGGTAATTCATTTACAATGGTGCCAAGTGGCGCAAATACTTATACTTTTCAAGGGGGCGGAGCGGTAGTGAGCCCAACAACAAATATTTCATATACAGTTATAGGTACGAATACTTCAGGTTGCGTTTCTAATACGTTTGCAACATCTAATGTTACCGTAAATGCTACACCAATTATTAATATTGCAAGCGGTGCCATTTGTCAGGGCAGTTCGTTTACTTTAAATCCGAATGGCGCAAATACTTATACTTATTTCGGCGGAGGCCCAATTGTTTCACCAACAATAAATACTTCTTATTCAATAACCGGCACCAGTACCGCTGGCTGCGCGGCGACTGGAACAACTATTGCAAACGTTACAGTTAATCCAAACCCTACAATATCAGTAAACAGCGGATCAGTTTGCGCGGGCAATTCATTTACAATGGTGCCAAGCGGCGCAAATACATACACATTCCAAGGAGGGAGCTCTATTGTCAGTCCAACCTCCAATACTACTTACACTGTAACTGGAACAAGTATTGCGGGTTGTGTTTCTGCCTCGGCTATTTGCAATATAACCGTTAGCGCCTTGCCTATGGTTAGTGCTGCAACAAATAATATGTTGCTATGCACAGGGGAATCTGCCACCTTAACTGCAAGCGGTGCCATAACATTTACGTGGAATCCAGGTGGGGTAGGAGCAAACATTGTAGTTTCACCAATTGTAAATACAACTTATACGGTTACCGGTTCAGGCATAAATGGTTGTACAAATACGAGTACACTAATTCAAAGCGTTGATCCTTGCACTGAGATTGGTAATTTGGCACCCAATCTTCAGAACTCATTAATTCAGATTTATCCGAATCCTTTTAATAATAAAATCACCGTTCTCTCAAACCAAACTAAACAATTTATTGAGGTATTCAATGTCTTTGGCTCTCTTATTCATTCTATAATAAGCGACAGTAAAAAAACAGAAATTGATTTGAATAATCTGAACTCAGGGATTTATTTTATTCGAATTGGTTCAGTAACAAAAAAAATTGTTAAGCAGGATTAGATTTTGCCGTCCTCAAGCTCAATCTTTGGGTGCAAGCAATTTCATTTTACCATTCAATGCATGATAATCATGTATTATCTATAGAATTGGATAGCCACATACTCCGTGAAAAACACATCATTCATCGCAATAGAAAGAGTTAAGGTCTGTCCAAAAAAGATTTTTTTATGGCCCAATTAAAGCCTCCGCGTTCAAGAAAAATACCCTGGCCGCAAAGCCAAGGACTCCAATAGAAACCGGATAATTCAATTTCAATGTCTTTTTTTAGAATACAAACGGGTTGATTTGAATGAACAGCGAGAGAAAAAAGGAAGTCTGGAATTTCGTCTTTAAAGAAAGAATCGAGAGATAGGTGTAAATTCTCAATTAATCGTCAAGTTTCAGATGTCGTGAAACCATATCCGCCAGTTTTTTTTGTTTATCGACCTCGCCTAAATACATTGCGGTATCAACTTTAAATAGACTTTCACAACCCGCATCAATAAATATTTGTTTCAGCTTCTCATTTGAAATAATATCAGAATTGATAAAGGCACTTATTTTATCAATATTTAAATACTTTTTATCTTCTCTCATTAGACCGGTGTTCCTACGTAGATTTTCTCCTTCGGGTGTGCCGTTATTAGTCAGAAAAAGAAATGACTTTAAAAGCAGAGCACCCTCAATAATTTCAGCTATAAAGTAACCCGTTTTAACTTCAAACAATCTGAATTCAAGTAATAAATTACCATTACTATTTCTGGATACTCGGGGATTTTTTAAGGAATTGTATGTGTTATGATGCAGAAAACCCTGATTCATATCATCCATTCGTTCACCCAATCTTATTAAGGCATGATTTTGCACGAATATTTCCAAATCACCATTCATTGCTGAATCAACCTTCTCCGCTTTAATCTTCAGATAATCTATACTGTAAACATTTTTCTTTATAGATTGATCCCATTTAAGCCAGCCCAATTTACTTGCGATTCTTTTTTCGCCATCAATAGTAAAATACTTTTTGTCGGTAGGGACATCGTATATTTCCAGGCAAAACCCTATATAGTTTGTTTCAACGATTTTCACATTGTCTATTGCACACATTCCAAGGAATATATCGCTGAAGAGTATGGACAGAACCTCTTTTATCCAAGAATATTTTTCCCAAGCCAAAAAATTTATTTCAGAATTCATTTTGTTAGCAAATTCCGCAAGAGCTTTTTTAACCTGCACTGCCCCCAAGAATTGATTTTCTTTGAGAATTCGCTGATAGGTTGAAAGGGTATAAGCAATAGAAAAGTAATCATGGTAAGAAATTTGTTCTATTGCACCGACTTTAAATGGGATAAAACATTCTTTAAACTCTTGTTTAATTTGATCTTGACAATAATGCAAGATACCTTTAGAAACATTTTGTTTTTCACCTGCTTTTACCTTTATTGGTCTAAATCTTTTCGAATAAATTCGATCCAACTCAAGTTTTGGGAGGAGTTTGAATATTTCATCATCACCGGTAATCTTATTGAAATAATCTTTTAAATGAATAAGAAACTCATTTCTTCTCTGAGAATCAATAATTTTTTGAGATACTGATTGTTTCTTTTTTCTTCGTTGGCTCATATCCCCCACTTATATCCTGAATCAAAATTCTGGAGGCCGATAATTAAATTAAGAGCGTGTATCATCATGTCTTCCCGGCCAAAACACATCTTTGGTAATTTATTGCCAGGCGTCTTGCTATACATCATCAAGCAAAACTGAAAACCTCTGGTAAGCTCAGGGTCGAGGTTCTGATAAAGGTAAACGGCAAGTTTGCTGGGGTCACTGGTGAGCGGAAAGTTCTTGTCATTTGCAACGAGGTCTTTAAATCCCTGTACGCGTTTATCCTGACCATTTGGTAGTGTAT
>JANXRR010000612.1 GCA_025356795.1 Bacteroidia bacterium | reverse complement strand
TCAACACCTTCGGCAATGTAATCGGCAGGATACGCTTGCTCAAAAATTTCTTTATTCTCGAAAGGATAATGCCACTGCGCATACGGCATAGCTCCGGAATCAAACCATACATCGATAAGATCAGTTTCGCGATACATTGGTTGGCCGCTTGGGCTTACCAAAACAATTTCATCCACGTAAGGACGGTGCAAATCAAATTCAGGATTTGAGATTTGAGATTTAAGATTTGAGATTCCCGCTTTCTTCGCCTTCTCTATTTCATTTGATAATTGCTCGATTGAGCCAATGCAAATTTCTTCTTTGCCATCAGTAGTTCTCCAAATTGGTAGCGGTGTTCCCCAGTAGCGTGAACGCGATAGATTCCAGTCTACTAAATTTTCTAACCAATTTCCAAAACGGCCAATACCTGTTGATTCCGGTTTCCAGTTGATGGTCTTATTCACTGCTACCATCTTATCTTTCAATGCGGTAGTTTTAATAAACCATGCATCTAGCGGATAGTACAGCACCGGCTTATCGGTGCGCCAAGAGTGCGGATAAGTATGCTCGTACTTCTCTACCTTAAATGCTTTGTTTTGTTCTTTGAGAATGATGGAGATAATTACATCTGTGTTTTTATAATCAGGATGGGTTTCATCTTCTTCGGTATAATTCTTCACATAAAAATCGTCAGCACCCAATGGTTTGTGCGTTTTGATTTTATAGTTGGCAACTTCTTCCACAAGCTGTTTGCCTATTTCATTTACAAACTTTCCCTTCTTATCAACGGTGGGTACTTCATTGCCATTCTCATCGCGCACCATGAGTGGAGGAATACCATTTTGTTTCGCCACACGGAAGTCATCAGCTCCAAAAGTGGGTGAAGTATGCACAACGCCAGTTCCGTCTTCGGTAGTTACAAAATCGCCAGCGACAACTACAAAAGCATTCTCTTTATCATGTAATGGTTGAACATACGGCATGAGTTGCTCGTACTTCAATCCCAATAAATCTTTACCTGAAAATTCTTTTACTATTTCAAACGGTATTGCTTTGTCTCCAACTTTATAGTCTTCAAGTTTTAAACCTTGGTTCTTTCCTGAAAAATATTTATCCACTAAATCTTTAGCCAACACAACGCTGATTGGGATATGCGTGTATTGATTATAAGTATTTACCTGAACGTACTTAATCTTTTCGCCAACGGTCAAGGCTGTGTTTGATGGAAGAGTCCAAGGTGTAGTTGTCCAAGCAAGAATAAACACATCTCTATCGGTACCTTTAAAAAGAAATTCAGACTTTTCATTTCTGATAACTTTAAACTGAGCAACAACGCTTGTGTCTTTTACCTCTTTGTAGCAGCCAGGTTGATTAAGCTCGTGCGAACTCAATCCCGTGCCATCCGATGGTGAATATGGTTGAATGGTATACCCTTTATAAAGCAATCCTTTATCATAAAACTGCTTTAATATCCACCAAACCGATTCAATGTATTCTTTTTGGTAAGTGATGTAGGGGTTTTTCAAGTCTACCCAATAGCCCATCTTCTCTGTGAGTTCATCCCACTGATCTTTATACATCATCACCGTTTCACGGCACTTGTTGTTGTATTCTTCAATGGATATTTTCTTGCCGATATCATCTTTGGTAATGCCTAGTTGCTTCTCCACTTGCAGCTCCACGGGCAGGCCGTGCGTATCCCAACCGCCTTTGCGTTTTACTTGAAACCCTTGTAACGTTTTATAGCGGCAAAACAAATCTTTTACCGTGCGCGCCATTACATGGTGAATGCCGGGCGTTCCGTTCGCTGAGGGCGGCCCTTCATAAAAAGTAAAAGTGGGTTTGCCTTCGCGCAGGCTTATCGATTTCTCAAAAATGCTTTCGTCCTTCCAGAATTTGAGTATTTCAGATGTGATGGAGGCGAAATTCAGGTCTTTGTATTCGTTGTACTTACTCACAGGTATAGAAAATAAGGGCGCAATTTAGGAAGAATAAGGGATTTAGAGGTGTGCAAAAGACCGTAAAAAGTTTCCCTAAACTACCAAGAATTGGTACATTTGAAAAACTTCGTAAAAATGGCAAAAAACACTTCCATTCTTTTAGGCGATTACTTTGACAACTTCATTAACCACCAAATTCAAAGCGGACGTTTTACATCTGCCAGCGAGGTGGTGAGAACCGCGTTGCGATTATTCGAACAGGAAGAAAATAGAAAAAGTGAACTTATCAAAGAGCTCAAAAAGGGAGAAAAATCAGGGTTTGCCCCAACAGTTGACCGAAAAGAATTAATCAAAAATCTTCACGCCAAGTATTTAACCAATGGGTTATAAAATCAGTGTAAAAGCATCGGAGGACATTGAAACTATCTGGCTTTACACCGTTGAGAACTGGTCGTTGGAACAGGCAGATAGGTACATTAACCTAATTCTTGACGAGATTGATTATGTAGCGAAGAACCCAAACTCAGGAAAAGATTTTAATCATATCCGAAATGGTTATCGTTACGCTAAGGTTAAATCGCACCTAATTTTTTATCGGTTTATTGATAAGCAGAGCGATGTTGAAATCATCAGGATTTTACATCAACGAATGGAGATTGAAAACAGGTTGAGTGAGTAGAATTGTATCTCATTACACATTTTTTATATCTCGTTAGATATGGCGAGGTATCTCCCGAGATATGCCCGAAGTATGCCGAGATATAAAAAACATCTCTTGAGATATGTAAAATGTCTGGTTAGGCACAATTTATATCTCCGCAGATACCTAGCAAGCCTGCGGAGACCTCGTATATATCTCGCTAGATATTTAGGATATCTCCAGAGACATAAAATATATCTCCGGAGACATAAAATATATCTTCTTAAAGCAAAAAACCAGCTCCATTGGCTGGAAACTGGCTTTTGTATTTCAATTACTTGATAACTTATAACAAAAAACTTACTATTTGGAGGGTGCAGGTGGTGAGGTATCGACTTTTTTGGTTCTGGCATAGTAGGCGGACATTTCGTCAAGCAGGGGCTGTAGCGAAGGGTCGTTTTTAACTTCCCGTTGAAGTGCCTCATATACCTCGCGGGTGTTGGCCATCATGTCTTGCCCAAGCCAAATTAAGGTGCCGTTAAGTTTTTCTTGCAGCGCTGCAAGTTCTTGCTGCAATTCGTAGAGTTGGCTATGAAAGTCCAGGTCTTTAAAATACTCAGTCACTAAAAAAGTGCCGCTCATAATATCGGGGCGCAACTTCATAGCGTTAATGCCCTTCAATACATGGTCTTTGCTGTCGCCCAGGTTTTGACGTGCCTTGGTTTGGTCGGCAGTAATGGGTTTTAAGAAAGGCATTTTGGCTTCTAAGGCCGCTAGGCTTGCCTTTATTTCCGCTTTATCGGCATCGGAAAGCACCGCTGAAATCTGATTGAGCATAGCCATGGAAGAAGCAATACCCAAGCTTTGGTTCGTGTCCTCACGAA
>JANXRR010000602.1 GCA_025356795.1 Bacteroidia bacterium | reverse complement strand
CCAGCTATGCTTGCGTAATCGTTGACCGCTCAAACAATGAAAGCCGCAGAAAAAGTATGGAACATCTCAAAAGTGTTCTGTCGAGAAAAATCTCGATCCTTATTTATCCCGAAGGAACTCAAAATAGGAGCAAAGAATTGCTTCAGCCATTTTATGATGGTGCCTTTAGAATAGCCATTGAAACCCAAACACCCATATTACCAATGGTAATTATCAATGCTGGTAACCTAATGCCTCCCGGAAAACTAAGTTTGAAGCCCGGAAAAATTAAAATCATTATTGAAAAAGAAATCCCAACCATTCATTTCACGTTGTCGAGCGTGCAGCAACTCAAAGAACAAACCTTTGCGTTGATGGAAGAAATGATTAAACTACATTCAAAAGAGAATTAAGAGAAGTTTGACAAGTAAATTTCTTTCAAAAATCATTTCAGAGTATCATGATTATAAAAAAAAGTATTGTATTACTACTTGCATTAGTATTTATTAAAATTGGATTTGCCAGTCAATTACCTCCCGGTTTTGCTGAGCAATTGATAGCCTCAAATCTTGACCCTACCGATATGGTTATTGCTCCCGATGGTAGAATATTTATTACCTTCAAAAGTGGGCAAATAAGAGTGTTTGAAAACGGGGTGTTAAAAACGGATCCGTTTTTTAATATTGAAGTTGACAACTATAACGAGCGTGGACTTGGCCACATGGCACTAGATCCAAACTTCGAAACCAATCATTTTTTTTATGTTTATTATACGGTAAAAAACGAGAACCACAATCGCGTAAGTAGGTTCACTGCCAATGGAGATTACTTCTTGCCCACGAGCGAAAAGATTTTACTCGAGCTTGATGGATTGTCTGGCACCATTCACAATGCCGGTGATATGGTTTTTGGTGCTGATGGCAAATTATATATATCAGCCGGAGATGGAGCGGCTTCGGCCAATGCACAATCTCTTACCTCACTTTTAGGAAAAGTACTAAGAATAAATACTGATCCTATTAACCTCATTCCAACTGACAATCCATTTATAAGTACAACAACGGGTAAATATCAAGCAATATGGGCAGTGGGTTTTCGCAATCCATTCTCGATGGACATTCAACCCACTACCGGAAAAATTTTTGTGTCAGAAGTTGGTCAAGAAACCTGGGAAGAAGTAAATGAAGTGGAAGCAGGCAAAAATTATGGTTGGCCTACCATCGAAGGCAAAATCACAACTCAGGTGCCTCCTCTAAATTATAAAGATCCTATTTACGCCTATCATCATGGTACTGCCTCTAATCAAGGTTGTGCGGTAGTTGGTGCTATGTTTTACAATCCTGTACAAAAGCAATTTCCTGATGAATATGTAGGAAAATATTTTTTTGCTGATTATTGCAATGGTTATATCGCTTACGTTGATCCCACTACCGCAGAGGTTAAAACTTTTTCTACTGGAGTAACAAGACCATTAGCCCTGATTGTGGCTCCCGATGGAACTATGTATTATTTGGCAAGAGCAGGAATTGGTGGTGGTTCAGAAGCTGACAACACAACAACAACGAGTGGAACGTTATGGAAAGTAGCCTACACCGGCTCCGGCATTCCAACCATTGCTAGTCAACCTAAAGATGTAACATCTCCTATTGGTGATGATGTTGAATTTATTTTTAATGCTTCTGGCAATCAACCCCTCACGTATCAATGGCAGAAAAATGGAGTTGCTATTGCAGGTGCTACTCAAGCCGCTTATACATTTAAAAATGTTCAACTCGCCTACAGTGGAACAAAACTAAAATGCGTGGTTTCCAATACCCTAGGTTCAGCAACAACAGCAGAAGTTACCTTAACAGTAACCAATAATACTCGGCCCACGCCAACGTTTACTACTTCTCTTCCCAACAATACTGAGCTCTATCAAGCGGGCCAATCAATTTCATTCAATGGAAGTGCCACTGATGCTGAAGATGGGCAATTGGCGTTGGCTAAATTATCGTGGAAGATTGACTTCCATCACGAAGACCATAGTCACCCGGCCATGGCCAGTACTGTGGGTATTGCTGGCGGCACCTACGTCATTCCCCGAATTGGCGAAACAGACGATGATGTCTGGTACCGTGTGCTCTTAACAGCCACAGATAAAGATGGCTTGAGCAAAACAATTTATAAAGACATCTTTCCGCAAAAAATACAGTTCACACTGCAATCAGAGCCAATCGGTCTCACGCTCTTGCTTGATGGGCAATCAATACAGACACCTGCCGTGGTTGATGCCATTGTAGGGATAACACGAACAATTGAGGGGCCAGCAAGTCAACTATCATCAACCAACTTATATGTGTTCAATACATGGGCTGAAACAGGTTTGACCCGGCAGTTTACTTTTGATACTCCTACCGCAAACAAAACTTTTAAAGCTAACTATACACTCATTCCGCAAGGAAATGGAAATGGTTTTCTGGGAATGTATTACACCCAACATAAGAAAACGTTTGACGGCCCTATCACCTTGATAAGAAGAGATTCAAAAATTGATTTCAACTGGGCTGGTGGCTCGCCCGATCCAAGTATTTCGGTTGATAATTTCACTGCCTTGTGGAGGGGCTTCATTTCGCCACCGCTTACTGATACCT
>JANXRR010000541.1 GCA_025356795.1 Bacteroidia bacterium | reverse complement strand
AAATAAAAAGAGTGGTTGATATGATGGTGGACAAGATGGGTTACAAACCCGCTACCATCGGCATTGCCACACCTGGTACATTAGATCCAGGCCTCGGCCTAATGAAAAACAGTAACTCCACCAGCTTAAATGGCCAACCGTTAAAAGCTGACCTTGAGAAAATGTTAGGCATCAAATTTAAAATGGCTAACGATGCCAATTGTTTCGCCCTGGCGGAAGCTAATATGGGTATTGCCCACGAAAAATTCCCGAATGCCAAGGTTGTATTTGGTGTGATCATGGGAACAGGTGTGGGTGGTGGAGTTGTGGTAGATGGAAAAGTAATTAACGGCTTGCAAGGAATAGGAGGTGAGTGGGGTCATAATTTTTTGGATGAATGGGGCGGCCCGTGTTATTGTGGCAAGACGGGCTGTGTAGAGAAGGTGCTAGCTGGACCCGCATTAGAACGATTTTATTTTGAAAGAAGTGGGCAAATGAAAAACTTAAAAGAGATTTACGATTTATACAAAACTGAAACCGATATTTATGCTAAAGAAACAATGGAAAGAATGATCCATTTCTTTGGCTTGGCATTGAGCGTGGTAGTAAACATTCTCGACCCTGATGCTATTGTGATTGGTGGTGGTGTTGGAAATATTGATTTAATTTATACCGAAGGTGTAAAGTCATTACAAAAGTATATTTTTAATAGCCGAAGGTTGGACACTCCTATATTGAGGCCTAAATTGGGCGATAGTGCCGGAGTTTACGGAGCAGCGTTTTTATCTTTGTAAGTATGTTAAAAGCGATTAGTTACAAGAGGCTCAAATCATAAATCTAAATCTTAATTCTAAAGTCGAATTATGAATAAAATAGCAATCCTCGGCCCTATTCCTCGCGATCATATTGTTACCCATCAAGGCGACTTGATACAAAAATGGGGATGTGTTACCCATCCTGTCATTGCTCTTTCAATAATGGCTGGCGATCAGATTGAAATTATACCCGTGTCGCATGTGCGAGAAGTAGATAAAGACAATGTTGGTGAAGTGTTTAAAGGATATAAAGGCATTAATCTAAAGCACGTCACATCCAAGAAAGATCAAGGGGATATTATCAGTCTTCGCTTCGTAGATCAAAACAATCGCCTAGAGCGTCAAACAGGTTTCATGGATCCTATTGTGCCAAACGATGTAAAGAATTTATTGGATTGCAATGTCTTTGTTTTCATTCCAATAAGTGATTATGAAATTTCTCTTGAAACCCTTCGCTTCTTAAAAGAAAACAGTAAGGGTGTAATTATCTTTGATGCACACGGCCCAACTACAGCCTGTTTGATTAATGGTGAACGTCAGCGTAAATTCTGGGTTGACCGCGATGTATGGTTGCCCTACATCGATGTATTGAAGATGAATCTGGAAGAAGCGCATGCTTCTTGGTTCAAGAAGGAATATGAAAGTTCTGACTTTAATGCAGAACCCGAATTTGATAAAGAACTATTGCGGGAATTCGCCAAACATTGCCTTAGCCAAGGCGTGAAGTGCGTCTACATTACAGTGGATTCCCGCGGCTGCATGACCTACTACATGGAGAAAGGTAAGTTGGTAGAAGAAATGATTTCAGCAATAAAGGTGCAAACAGTAATTGATACCACCGGCTGTGGCGATTCTTTTGCTGGTGGTGTTGGCTTTGGCTTAATACAAAACAAAAAAGATTATATAGGCGCTGCGCACTACGGCAATGCACTCGGGGCTCTGCGCACACAAGGCAAAACATTTGATGTATTCAAACCATTGAAAGAAACTCAACAAATAATTAAACAAGGACATGTATAGAGTTATTAGTTAACAGGTATGAGCTATCCTTAAGTATGGCCATTAACCACTAACAATTAACCTTTTAACTGATAACAGATAATGATAAATGCTTGTATTTTTGATTTAGATGGAGTGATAGTTGACACAGCACATTATCATTTCGTGGCTTGGCAGCGACTGGCAAAAGAGCTTCGTGTGGAGTTTACTGAAAAAGACAACGAACGTCTAAAGGGTGTTAGCAGGATACGCTCATTAGAGATTATTTTAGAGCTTGGAGGAATCGAGTTGAGCGAAGAAGAAAAGGAGAAGTTGGCAACTAAAAAAAACGGTTGGTTTGTAGAGTATATCAATGCAATGAAAGCAGACGAAATATTTCCTGGTGTGAAAGACTTGTTGATAAGTTTGCGGAGCAACGGCCTTAAAGTAGCATTAGCAAGTAGTAGCAAAAATGCTGACACGGTAATTAAGCTTTTGG
>JANXRR010000513.1 GCA_025356795.1 Bacteroidia bacterium | reverse complement strand
GCCGGGCACGTTCATGCAGAAATGCTGAGAGTGATTCAAGAGAAGTGGTAGTCATTTGGCTCTCTATTTCAATAACCAGTATTCTGAACCAAGTTCTTATTAACACCCAACTGCTGATTAGGAATTGGAAACACCAAGTACTTTGCATCACTAACATATTCTTTCTCCTGAAATAGCTGAAGAAATTTTCCAAAACGGATTAAGTCCTGTCTTCTCCAGCATTCGAGCCATAACTCACGCCCTCTTTCATCCAATAAAGTATTAAAGTCGATCGATGCCAAAGCACTTGCTCCTCGGGAAGGATGGGTGCGAATGGCATTGACCAATTGAACTTCGTCAATGCCATTTGTCGCAGTACCACCGCGCATGATGGCTTCTGCCTTCATCAGCAACACATCGGGCAACCGGAAATACACCCAATCATTATCCAGTGGACTATTAAATGGATCTCTTCTGTTTGGAAGATCAATGCCATATTTTTGTGGTCTAACTCCCGCCACCTGAAGTGTCGAACCAGTTTCAATTATTTTCACGTCTCGTGTAAAGATCAATGGATTTCCAGACCCATCAGACAATGGTTCATCATTCGCAAGATTATATTGCTGGCCTTCTAAAAAGCCAATGTTAACCCGATTACCTGGATTAGGAAGCCCAACCAATGGGAAAGCCTGCCCTCTGCGCTTGTCTTTTTCTTCGAACTTATCATAGAAATTTGAAAGTGTAGCCCAACCATTAAAACCCCACGGTGTAGAGTTGTAATGTAATGCGCCAATAGAATACAACATCAGTAAAGAATTGGCGAATACGCCACCTTTGTTTTCCTGCGTAAAAATATTTTCGGTTCCAATCAATGTATTGTTCGGAGCGAAGTTGTCGAAGTAATTTTTATTGAAGGTGTATTGATTGGAGTTAAGCACTTCATCGGCCAGACCGATCACTTCGTTCATATCACTGATTGCAAAAGTGGGTGACTGCCGGTTGGCATAAACCCCTTTGTTGAGGTAGCACTTCATCAAAAATACTTTCGCTGCGTTTTTAGTGGGCTTGGTTGCTGGGGCGTCTGCTAAGTTTGCCATCACCGCATTGATCTCATTGACAATATAGTTGAGTGCTTCTGTTCCTTTTCTTACGCGCGATGGTTGCAGGGTATTTTCGCCCGGGTCTCTATACGGGACTTGATCAAATAAGTCCAATACCCAGTACATGGCCCAAGCGCGAAAAAATCTTGCCTCTGCTTCTTGTTGTGGTGTGAGTTTTAAGCGAAGTAAATCATTGGCTGCGAAAACAATTCCATTCAGGTCGTTGAAACATCCTTCTAGGAAAGAATGATTTCCATTCCAGCTGTGCTGGTGTAGTTGGGTCCACGTTCCATTATCGTACCAATCTGGGCCACGAGTAGGGGCAATCAATTCATCGGTCGTTATCTCCGATAAAGCAATGACGCCACCAAATGGATTTTGAAAAGGATTTTTCAGTGAGTTGTTGAGGCTGATAAACAAAGCGTCAATGTTTGATCCTGTACTGTTGACTTGAGCAGCCGTCAAGTTCCCTTCATACTTTTCGTTCAAGTCGGTGCAACTGGTATTGATCAAAACCAAAAGGAGGATTGATATCACTACTGATTTTTGTTTCATGGTTAAATAGTTAACTCTAAACAATATTAATTTTTACAAAGAAAAATTCAGCCCTACAATGAAAGTCCTCGCAGATGGATACGATTGAGAATCGATACCCAATGAAGGAACGCCATTGCTATTTCTATTTGAATTTACCTCGGCATCAAAACCAGCGTAGTTGGTAATGGAAAATAAGTTTTGCCCCGTCACATAAATCCTGGCTTGCTTAAACGCTTTGCTGAAATTGTTAAAGGTATAAGTGAGTGTGGCATTTCCCATTTTCAGGTAATCGCCTTTCACTACATACCGTGAAGAACTGGTCACCGGATTGGCCACGGATTCTTTCACAGGGCTATTGAATTCGGATAGCGCAATGTTGCCTCCGCCATTAATGTGGCCTACATTGAGCGCACCGTTTAGCGTGGAATTGTAAATGGCATGCCCGAAAGCTCCGTACATATTGGTGGAGAGTGAAAGCTTTTTGTACTTAAAGGTAGAGTTGATGCCCAACAACGTGGTAGGGTTGGGGTTGCCGCTAACGGAATAGGTATTGCCATTATCTTGGTATACAGCAAAGCCGTTACTTTCATCTATCCCCAAATAATTTCGGGTATAAAAAGAATTGATGGGCAACCCATTTTGGATTATTTGGATATTACTGTTCAGCACGTCTCCGGTAAAAATTGGTGCCGGCAATCCGGAGATATTATTTTTAATAAAGGTGGCGTTCACACCAAAATCCCAGGAGAGATTTGGCTTACCAATCAGCGCTGCATGAATGGTTGCTTCCAATCCTGAGTTTTGGATTTTGCCATCTAAGTTTATCCACGTTACTACCGATCCTTGTGGGGCCGGCTGAATGGGATAACTAGGGTATAATAAATCGGTGGTGATTTTATCAAAATAATCGAAGGTAGCGGAGATTTTGTTTTTAAGAATAGCAACATCGATGCCCACATTTAATTGTTGATCGGATTGCCATTTCAAATTTGGGTTGGGGTTGTTGATTTGGCCAAGCCCACCATTGGCAGAAAAACTGTACAGCGCTTTTGCTGCCCCAGCCGGAAATTCCTGATTGCCCGTTTTGCCCCAGCCGAAACGAAGTTTGACTGAGTTGATAAGGTCAGATTTAAAAAAACCCTCATTGCTAATTATCCATGCCGCAGAGAAGGAAGGGAAATAGCCGTACTTATTGTTATCACCAAACTTGGTTGATCCGTCCGCCCGAAAAGTACCTGTTAGCAGATACTTACTTTTGTAATTTAAAACGGTTCTTCCAAAATACGATTGCAATTCGGTGAGCGGATTGGCAAATGACGATGCCAATCTGCTAGCAGAATTTGAATATTGGATGTAGTTCGTATAGTCCAACCCAAAATTACCAAACCCAGAGGGTGGTCCGCTCACGCCAACGGAGGAGCCTTTGCTTGTAAATTTCATATACTCAAATCCGGCAATGGCTGTTACATTCAGGTTTGTACTGATGTCTCTGTGGAAAGTAAGTGTGCTGGTAAATTGGCCGGTGAGGTTCTCGTTGTTATAAATACTGGCCGTGCCAACAGGATTAGCAGGGTTAAGCGCCTGATTTCCTGACGTTCTTCTCTCACCAGAACCATTATTGATGCTGGCCAATATTTTGAACTCCAGCCAATCGGTGATGATATAGTAAGGTGCAATGCTTGCTAAGATGGTGGTGGTTTTTGAATTGTCATTATATAATTCATTTATGGCTAATGGATTATTGACCCCCCGTTTAATATTCAGGGAACCATCTGCTTTTCGCAAGGAATCGGTTGGGTTCCATACAAGTGCTCCGCCTACAATGCTCGATTCATTTCGGATGGGTGGGATATCTTCAATGTATTGGCTTGATACAAGATTGATATCCATGCCCAGTTTTTTGCTTTCCAAAAATTTAAAACTAGCCGAAAGATTGGCATTGTATTTTTTTAATTTTGATTTATTGAGAATCCCTTCCTGATCAAAATAACCGAACGATACCCGATACTTTCCACTGGCATTGCCACCGCTGATGCCAAGTGTATAATTTTGTTGTTTCCCGGTGCGCAGGATGGAGTTTAGCGCATCCGAATTTCCGCCTTTATCATTATAAGTATTGACGCCATAATAGGGTATTGCTTTTCTAAATTGAGCAGCATCAAGTATTTCTACTTTCTTACGGATAGTAGCGAGCCCGGTGGAAAGCGAAAAATCAATTTTCGGTTCGCCTGCCTGCCCCTTTTTAGTGGTGATCAGCACAACCCCATACGCGGCACGCGAGCCATAAATAGCGGAAGCAGAAGCATCTTTCAAAACATCCATCGAAACGATATCGGACGGATTTATAAAATTCAATGGATTGCTGGCAGGTGAAGTTCCAAAATCATCGATCGCATCGGGCCTGGCAGTGCTGCCGCTCAAAGGAACGCCATCGACCACAAACAAAGGCTGACCTGAGCCGGTAATCACAGTGTTGCCCCTGATCTTGATGGTAGCAGCAATCCCCGGCTGCCCACTGTTAGCTGTGATCTGCAAGCCCGCTACTCTCCCTTGGAGCAATAAATCAGGCGAAGCAAAATTACCTCTGTTAAAATCTTTTTCCTGAACTGACGAAACTGCACCAGTGATATCTTTTTTCAACTGTGAGCCATAGCCCACCACTACAACTTCGTTTAGTGAAGTAACATCTGTTAGCAATGCAACATTTATTACGGTTCGCTGTGCGATCGGTTTTTCAACCATCTGATAGCCCACATGAGAGAAAACCAACACCGCACTATCTGTTTGAAGTGAAAGGGAGTAGGCACCGTTCGTATCGGTAACGATACCTTTGTCTATATCATCTTTCATGAAAATAGTTGCTCCGGGCAGGGGTTGTTTAGTCTCAGCATCCGTTACCTTACCGGTAATGATACGTTGCCCAATGGATGGAAGTGCGGCCATTATCATGGAGAGAAGGAGAAAAAAAACGATTCGTTCTTTTGGTCTCCAAAATAATTTTAATGTCATAAACTAAAATTATGTAGGGTCAACTATTTTTTACTCAAAATTTCTTGCTTACCTCATGCTTGTACATTCTGCTAATGGGCAATTCTTTTTTGTTTACAACAATTACTTCATGATTGTAGGATTCAATTTTGCTTAGCGCAACAATGAAGGAGCGATGGATTCGAACAAATCCATCGCTTGGCAACATTTCTTCTAGTGAGGAGATCGGCTGCTTGGTAATAACCGTATTTACTTTCGTTACGATTTTCACATAGTCTTTCAGACTTTCAATATAAAGGATTTCATCCAGCATTACTTTCACCATTTTGCGGTCCGCCCGGAAGTATAAATGTTTATCGTTTGAGCCATTTCCATTACTTGTCGGGTTTACATTCACGCCATTGTTAGATACTGGAAGTGTGATGTCCATTACTTTACTCACTGCCTTGAGGAAACGCTCGAAGGAAATCGGTTTCAATAAATAATCTACCGCATTTAGCTCAAATCCCTCGACTGCAAATTTTCGATAAGCCGTAGTAAAAATTACTTTTGGCGGGTTTTTGAGTGTGCGTATAAAATCAGTGCCCAAGATCTGCGGCATTTGAATGTCAAGGAAGAGCAGATCAATAGGGTATTGTTGCAATTTATCTAAAGCTTCTACCGCATTGTTGCAAGTAGCGGCCAATTCTAAAGTAGGTACTGACTCAATATGGTTTTGCAGTACATTCAAAGCCGGTGGCTCATCATCTACCGCCATGCATACTATCTTTTTGTTCTCGGGCATAAGAGTTGGGATTTAAATAGCCATTGAGGTGGTAAACTCTGATTGATGAAATTTGACTGGCTCTTGGCTTTTCTCTAGCACAACCACCATCTCCACGCTAAATACTATCTCTTCTGATTTTATCGTGAGCTGATGAGAAGTCGGATACAAAAGCTCTAATCTTCTCTTTACGTTGTTCAATCCAAGCCCGCCCTTTCCGTTCGGGTTTAGTGCTGCGGCCGGTTTGCTATTGGATAACTGGAAGTGCAGTTTTTCCTCTTCTATATTGATATTTAATTTTATCCACGGGTGTTCCAACATGCGACTCGCGCCATGCTTAAAACTATTCTCAATAAATGGAATCATTAGCAGTGGGGCGATCAATTTGTTTTCCGCGTCTCCATTTATTTCCACCTGCAGATCCAAGCGGTTGCCGTACCGTATTTTTTCCAATCCAATGTAATCATTGAGGATTTTTATTTCCTTGCTAAGCGGCACTAGATCTCGGTCACACTCCTTTGTCATGTAGCGGATGATGTGCGAAAGCTTCGCAACCAATTCTCCTGCCAAAGGTGATTTGTAAAGCGTGAATGAATAAATATTGTTAAGCGTGTTGAATAGAAAATGCGGGTGGACTTGTGCCTTGAGCAAGAGCAACTCTGCATTGGTGTTGCCAAGGGTAAGTGCATTCTTTTCTTCTTCTTTCAGGTACCAGTTTTTTAACATTTTGTAGGCAATAAGTAAAATGCAAATAGGGAAGCTCAACCAAGTTATGAAATTGCCAAAAATAGATTGAGCAATCACAAAAAAACCGGGATACAAGGCTGAGGGCAAAAACCAATACAGAAATAAATGAAGAAGGGCGTTGTCGAGAAGCGAAATAAAAAGAAACCCGGCACCAAAGGCAACATAGTTTTCTTTCATTAAATACTTTGGGAGCAGCCAGTAAATGCCTGCGTAACAATACAGAACCTCTAAAAGAAATTTTACAAAAATGATAGTTAAGTTAAAAATCGCTTCGGTCTCATTCCAATGACCCCATTTGTGCCATGAGTCAAAGCTGATCATAAAAACCGCTCTGGCGGTCCAGAACAGAACATGCCTGGAAAGTTTGTAGCTCCATTGATCAGATAGCAGAAGATTGTGCCAATAGGTTTTCATATGTTAATAATTTATTTTTTTTGGTTCCATGTAATCGCCATTCGATTATCATTCCTTGGGTCTACTTTGCTGTTGGCTATTTCGTTGCGTGTAGTTGGTTCGTTGTTTTTTGAAATTGTATTGATGCGGCCTAGCCCCAAGCCGAGCG
>JANXRR010000482.1 GCA_025356795.1 Bacteroidia bacterium | reverse complement strand
CGAAAGTTTGGAAATAAATCCGTTACCATCCTTGCCTGCAGGAGCACCGTTAATGTTGGACACGTAAAGAATATCATTGGCGCTATCATATATGACAGATTCGTTGGTGGTTAACAAGGTGTCAGTTTGCCACTTTAATTTTAAAGAGGGTATTTTAGCGGTTGCCGTCTCGACTTCTTTTTTTGGTTGGCAAGCAATAATTACGATTGCTAACAAACATGCGATTGTATTTTTTATCATAGTTGTAGATTCAAATGTGGTTTTAAACAGAAAGATACTCGCAATTATTAGTTTCTGAAAAAAAATAAAGTGCTTATTGGGTCAATCTCTCATTCTGCCAACGGCCTTACAAAAATATTTTTAAAATGTACCAAACTTTTAGGATCGTGGCCTTGTAAAGCAAACGTGCCGCTGGAGATGATGCGCGCTTCGTCACCTGCGTTGCGCTTTATATTTTCCGGTTCGGTGTAATCTACTACCGTCTTGTCGTTTACTTTTATGATCACGTGTTTGCCCTCTACTTTTATGTATTCGGTGTACCATTCAAAATCCTTCACGTATACATCTTTCACATCGCTAATACCATACAAGCTGCCTGTTCTTCGCCAGTCGGTATGAGAGTTATTTACCTGTACTTCATATCCCTTTTTCGGCCAACTACTTTTCTGGTAATCGGTGTGAAAATAAATGCCTGAGTTGCTGCCGGGGTTGGTCATCACATCTGCCTTGAATTCAAAGTTTTTAAAATTGTGGTTCATTATTTCACCTACATAAAACAGGTGCGCAACGTTGCCATTTACTTTGATCATACCACTGTCTACCGAAAAAGTATTAGCATTTTCTCCAACCGTCCAGTTGTGCAAACTCTTTCCATCAAATAAAGAAATCCAACCTGTATCTTTTTGAGGTTGTTTAAAACTCACCAGCAATAGCAAACACAGGCTGGCAGCATAAAGGCAGATTATTTTTCTCATAGAGGTATTTTTTAAGTATTTGTTTCGGTTGTAAAACCAAAACCAAGATAACAAAGGATTTTATAATTCTACTATTATTGCTCTACGCAGCTGATTATTACCACAATTTTTAGATTGCACCTAAAATAATTGGTCATACGCCAAAGCTAGTATTTTGAGCCTCACAGAATTATTTTGATCAACCCCTGTTCACCGCATTTAAGCTTGTGTATCCGCAGGAGCGGCATAGTTAAGTATTAAAAAAATTAACTGTAAAATTGCACGACCAAATAAAGCACAGCGTTTACTGTTTGAAATGGAGCTATGATCAAAAAAATTTCTCTTCTTTTCCTTACTGTTCTCATTTTTCTTATCCTTTGGAATTGGTCTCTTCTAGGCTACGGCATTCAACAAGGTATAGGGCAGTTTAAAATTGTGTGGCAGGCCAGGCCTATTCAAGAGGTATTGGAAGACCCCACTTTCCCCGATTCTTTAAAAGCAAAGTTGTTAATCATTGGGGAAATCAGGCGGTTTGCCATCGACTCACTGGGCTTAGAAGACACAGAAAATTACACTAAGTTATACGATCAAAAAGGAGAGGAGATTATGTGGGTAATTACCGCCTCAGAGCCTTTTCAGCTGAAGCCAAAATTATGGCATTTTCCGATTGTGGGTGCTGTGCCCTACAAAGGTTTTTTTGATAAGAACGAAGCTAAATTATTAAAAGAAAATTTGGAAAAAGAAGGGTGGGATGTGGGCATAAGAAATCCGGGGGCATGGTCTACTTTAGGTTGGTTCAACGATCCTATTCTAACGGGTATGTTAGAGGATAGCGATGGTGGATTGGCCAGCACCATCATTCACGAAATGGTGCATGCCACACTTTGGGTAAAAGACAGCGTAGATTTTAATGAGAACTTGGCTTCTTTTATTGCCGATACAGCCGCTTATGATTTTTTAGCTTCAAAGTATGGCAGCAGTTCCAATCAGTATTTATCGTACCGAAATAGTGAGCGTGATTATAGAAAGTACAGCGGTCACATGCTCCGCGGAGCAACGGTGCTCGATAGTTTGTACACTACCCTTTCTATCAAAGATTCCACGGAAGTGAAACGCGAGAAAAAGAAACAAATGATTACCAACATTGTCAACTCATTGGATACTCTTTCACTACTTAGAGTAAAAACACCCTCCAAACGATTCTCGAAACGGTTGCCAAATAACTCTTATTTTATGGGTTTCCGCCATTACCATGCAAAGTTGCCCACTTTCAAAAAAGAGTTTGATGCTCGTTTCAAAGGAGACATCCGCACCTATGTTAAGTTTTTGTCACTAAAACATCCCGTTAATTAACATCTTTTTAGCGAACATGGCCCTAAACTGCCCCAGCAGCATAAATCAATTAAGGAATTGTTAAGAACGTAACACTGGTTTTTAATTAGCTTAATTTCTCTCTACTTTTAAAATTAAAATTAACTGTAATTATGGGTAATAAACCCGCGCAAAAGGTGCTTGTTGTTGATGACGAGGAACCAATCTTAGAACTTCTCAGATACAATTTAGAAAAACAGGGCTACGATGTTAAAATTGCTGGTGATGGCTTTACTGCTGTTGAAATAGCCAAGAAGTTTTTGCCCGATTTGGTGCTGCTCGATATTATGATGCCCAAAATGGATGGTGTTGAAACCTGCCGTTTAATAAGGGCCATTCCAGAACTCCAAAATAGTTTTATTGTTTTTCTCACAGCGCGTGCCGAAGAGTACTCAGAAGTAGCTGCTTTTGATGTAGGTGCCGATGATTACATAACAAAACCTATTAAGCCCCGTGCGCTCATGAGCCGCATAAGCGCCCTGTTTAGGCGAGATTCTAAAAAGAAGTCAACCACCTCTCAAATTACCGTGGGAAGTTTGATAATCGACAGAACAAGCTACACCATTAGGCTTAATGATCGTGAAATAAGTCTCCCTAAAAAGGAATTTGAATTACTTTTCTTCCTAGCTCAAAATCCCAATAAAGTATTTAGCCGCGATGATTTATTGCAAAATATTTGGGGTTCAGATGTTTATGTATTAGCTCGCACGGTAGATGTGCATATTCGTAAAGTGCGCGAAAAAATAGGTGAAGATTACATTACAACTGTTAAAGGAGTCGGTTACAAGTTTAATCTTAACTAGTTATGGTTTATAGTGCGCGAACAATGGCCCTGCTTTTGGCAGGCTGCATAGCTATTGTTACGGCACTTTTTCTATCGTTAGTGGATGGCGTTGGCCGTCAGGCTCTAATAGTTGCCTTTATTATTAGCTTTTCCGCTTCCTACCTGTTGATTTTCGTGGTTTTGGAGTTTCTTATTTTCAGAGAGATAAACAAAATTTACAAATTGATGGGTAAGCTTCGAAAAAAGGAACTTTCGAGCATTCGCAAAGAGAAATCAGGCGCGCTTAATCCATTAGAAAAAATCAACGAAGAAATTTTCGCTTTCGCAGCTCTCAAACAGCGCGAAATTGATGAATTAAAGAAACTCGAAGCTTTCCGCAAAGAATTTATTGCCGATGTTTCGCACGAATTAAAAACTCCCATTTTTGCTGCACAAGGGTTTGTCCATACCTTACTAGATGGTGCAGTAAATGATAAAACCGTGCGTACCAAGTTTCTGAAAAAGGCAGCCAAAAGTCTTGATGGCTTGGATGCGCTCGTTCAGGATTTATTAACGCTTTCGCAGATTGAAACGGGGGACATAAAAATGCATTTTGAACAAATAGATATGTTCAAACTTTGCCACGAAGTAGTAGATCAATTTGAAGAAAAGGCAACTAAAAAACATATTAAACTTCATTTAGAAGGGCATCCGCACAAAATGTTTGTTCAGGCAGACTGGCAGCGAATAAATCAAGTCATGACCAATCTTGTATCAAATGCACTTAATTATACGGCTGATGGGGGAGAAGTTACCATTCTCTTTGAAACCAGTAAAAAGGCTATTGTCACCATAGTTAAAGACACTGGCGAAGGTATTCCTCTTTCGCATTTAAATAGGATTTTTGAGCGTTTTTATCGTGTCGAGAAAAGTAGAAGTAGGGAAAAGGGAGGCACTGGTTTAGGCCTTGCCATCGTAAAACATATCTTAGAAGGCCACGGCACAAAGGCCGAGGTGGAAAGTGAAGTAGGAGTAGGGTCAGTATTTAGTTTTAGATTGCCCCGTTTAAAAGCAGATGAAGAGCCGGAAGAGTAGCTTAAGGTAGGTTCTAAAAATTCAATTGTTTCCTATTATCATCTCATTCCTGTTTCCCCAGAGGGGAAATGATAAGCGGAAATTGAATTTTTAGCCCACCCTCAAATTAGGGCATATTTGGAATAAATCTTTTTAGCGTTATCGTTAGACTAAACAGCATTGATTTGAGCTAGTTTGTTTTGGGCACTCCAACATAATACAAATCAAATCCACCTTTGCCACCTGGTCTGTTAGAGGAGAAAATCATCATATTGTTGGTGAAGCTTCCCTCCACTTGTTTTACTATTGGCCGGTATTCATCATAAGGGGTATTGATTTTATCTCCAAAATTGACTGGCGCAGACCATTCGCCCGAACTGTAAATGGAATAATATAAGTCGAAACCACCGAAGCCTCCAGGCCTATTGGAAGTAAAAACAAGCCTGTTTCCCAATATAAAAGGGCATTTATCATCATTTGTGGAAGACAGTTTAGATACTTCAAGTATATCTTTTGGAGATGTATCTTCAAAATTCTGTAGCACACTATTTTCTTTAGATAAAGCCGCTTTATAAATTTTAAAATTTCCATTTCTATTAGAACAGAAATATACCGCACTGCTATCTGCTAGTAAACATGGATAGGCATCGTCTTTTGTGGAGTTGAGAAAGGCTATAGGTTTGGACTCGGTGTATTTTAGGGTACTCAAATTGTGAAGAAAGCGAATGTCTTGATTACCGCCTTTATTGCTGGAGTATAAGAAGATATAACTTTGATAGGCACCGTTTGCTTTATATCCCTTGGGTATAAGATAGGGCCCGAGCTCATCGGAGGATGTATTTAGCTTGGGGAGAGCATCGTTTATACTTTCATTTTCACTATAAAATCCACTCCCTCTAACCACCTCGTAAAAGCTAATATTACCAGAACTTCTATTTTCCGATATATCCAATAGATAATAAACAATATCAAAGTTTGCAACACTGCTGTATCGATTGGACGAAAAACACAGAGGAGAGGTTTCCCCTGTGCTTGGGCTGGCCGAATTATAATCATCATAAGCAGAATTTACAATAGTAAAATTTACCGGAACATCGGGAAACGTGCCAGGAACATCGCGTTCGCGACAAGTGGTAAAGATAATAGCAGTGAGTAGTAAAAGTGAGTTTTTCATATTTTTTGATAGTTTAAGATGAATCCTTTAACTCTTGTATCAATATATCTGAATTTTATTAGCGTATACCTGAAATCATAGATAATCCACTATTATAATTTATTCCTGGGGAATTATTAGGCACAAAATTGTTAGCGGCATACCAACCATTGCTGCTTCCATTCCATCCCCAGTTCATATAGAAATATTCGTAACTCCAAATATCACATTGCTGGGTATCACAATTGTATTGGCTATAATTGTGTTGATCAAATCCATCGCAAACCCAAATATGCCAATTTACTATGGTATCATAAGCATAAAATATGATGGGGTAATTTTGGTAAACTTCATTTTCAATAGTACTAGGATTGAAACTAGTATCATTGCCTCCATTCGATAATCCTAATGATTGAAGGGCACTAGGTACACCCCATGGTATAGTCATAGTGTTGCAACCGAAGAAATGATAAGTAGAATTTGCTGCATTCCCACACGCTCTCATAAGCCTCGCTAATTCTAATTGACCATAAGTCGAAGCCTGACAGGAGTTATTTGAAAAACGAGGCATTGAAGAGTATCCAAATGATGTATTTGGCCTCATAGTGCCTTAATACTTGAGCCATTGCAACAGGTCCGCATCCTGCAGGATCTTTACCACAATCGCAACTACTTGAGGGCGAATTGTAACTTGAATACCCACCTTGTCCCCAAGTTGCTTTGGTTGTTGAAAATAAAGGTCCGCGTGTATAAGATGAATATACACACTTGTATTGACCAATAGTATACCATTCCATGCAATTTGAATTTGTTTCTATCCTTCCACCTAAAAGTTTATAATTATCTGTTGCATATTTTCTCCACTCTTTAGAAGCAATACTATCTGGACTAAACTTCTCCTTTTTTAAGGAGTTAATTCTCTCAGTTGTCGATGATAACCAATACTTTAATCCACTATTGATAGTAGCCTTTTGATCACCATTAAACTTACCTTCTGATGAGTAGGCTAAAATAGGCATAGTTCTTAAATCAGACGAGACAATGATAAAACCACCACTTTTGTAATTTACGATATACTAGAAGGCCACGGCACAAAGGCCGAAGTGGAAAGTGAAGTAGGAGTAGGGTCAGTATTTAGTTTTAGATTGCCCCGTTTAAAAGCAGATGAAGAGCCGGAAGAGTAGCCATATTTTGTAGCTACGAAATTAAAACCCAACTTGCAGCCCATTTTTTCAATTTCATGCAGCCCAAGGTAAACTTTAAGGATAGTATCATTTTTGAAGATAACGACTACGTTCTTATCAATAAACCTTCCTTCATTTCTACCTTGGAGGATCGCAATGATCCACAAAACATATTGCTGTTAGCTAAAGACTACACATTTGATGCTCAGGTGTGCCACCGGTTAGATAAGGATACGTCAGGGGTTTTGGCAATTGCTAAAAATCCAGAAGCGTATAGGCATCTTAGTATGCAATTTGAAAATCGAGAGGTAAAAAAGCATTATCATGCGGTAGTTGATGGAATCCATCAATTTGATGATGTATTGGTAGATGCGCCAATTTTAAAGCAAAATGATGGCACCGTGAAGATTTCTAAGCTTGGCAAAGAGGCGCAAACCTATTTTACAACCTTACAATGTTATAAATTCAATTCTTTGATTCAATGCAGCCCTGTTACTGGAAGAATGCACCAAATCCGGATTCATCTTTCTCGTCTAAAAGCACCTATTACAGGAGATGAGATGTATGGAGGCAAGTTATTTTATGTTTCTTCTGTTAAACGGGCCTTTCACTTAAAAAAGGAGACCGATGAACAACCATTAATAAGGAGAATGGCATTGCATGCATTTTCTCTTGAATTTTTTCTTTTAAATCGACAAACGATAAAGGTGGAGGCACCTTATCCTAAGGATTTCAAGGCGTTAGTTCGTCAGTTAGGAGAGAATTTAAGATGAATAAGGTATTAAAATCTTCATAATTAATACTTATTTAAAAAGTCAGACTTGCATTTTTAGATTCCTAAGCCTACTTTTGTGTCCCTTTT
>JANXRR010000472.1 GCA_025356795.1 Bacteroidia bacterium | reverse complement strand
GCAACTTTTCCAAATCCGAAAGGCCTATTGCGGCATGGAGAAACAGGAAATATAATAGCGACAACGCCCCTTGTCAACGCGTTGATTATTCCGCAGAAAGCTACATTCGAAATTCTTGAAAAAAAATATGTTTTTATAGTTGATAAAGATAACATAGTGGAGCAAAGAGAAATTATTATCGGGGAAGAAATACCCGATCTATACTTAGTAAAAAATGGGTTATCTGAGAGTGATAAAATTATTTTGGAAGGCATTCGCAAAGTAAAAGACAAAACGAAAATAGCGGGGTATGAATACGTAGATCCGAAGGTGGTGATCTCTCACTTGAAAGTGTATGTTGAATGAGTATAGAGATTTAAGTATTAAAACAGTAGAAAAAAGACAATAAAAAAATGTTCAGTAAATTCATTCAGAGGCCAGTGTTGGCTATTGTTATATCGCTTGTTATTCTCTTTATAGGTGGGCTTGCTATTAAAATACTGCCCACTTCTCAATTTCCAGAAGTTGCACCACCGGTGGTTATGGTGAGCGCTTCCTACCCTGGAGCAAGTGCAAAATCGTTAGCAGAATCTGTTATCATTCCGCTAGAGCAATCTATTAATGGTGCCTGGGGGATGCGATATATGACCTCTGATGCAACCAGTGCCGGTGAGGCCAATATCCAAGTTGTGTTTAATCCGGGTACCGATATTAATCAGGCATTAGTACAAGTATCTAACCGTGTGCAACAAGTAACAAATAGATTACCAATACTTGTGCAGCGTGAGGGCGTTATTATTACTCCGGTTATACCAAGCATGTTGATGTATGTAAACTTGTACAGCAAGGATAAAAATGCCAACATGAAATTTCTATTCAACTATGCAGGAGTTAACATGGTGCCAGAACTGCAACGCATTAATGGTATCGGGCAAGTAAGAATATTGGGTAGCAGGCAATATGCTATGCGTGTGTGGTTAAACCCTGATAGAATGCGAGCCTACAGTATCTCACCAGATGAAGTAATGGAAGCATTAAGCGATCAGAGCATAATCGGAAAACCTGGTAGGATAGGCAGGGGTGATAGTAAACGGGCGGAAGCGCTCGAATATGTGCTAGCTTATTCAGATCGGTTTAACGATCCTAAACAATACGAAAATGTTATACTCAAGGCAAATGCCAATGGAGAAATTCTTCGCTTAAAAGATGTGGCCATTGTTTCACTTGGTAGTGAATACTATGATATTTATTCAACTATGAATGGACTTCCCTCGGCAGCCATGGTGCTAAAACAAACGTATGGGAGCAATGCCAGCGAAGTAATTGAAAAGGTAAAAGAGAAATTGGAAGAATTGAAGAAGACCTTTCCACCAGGCATGGAGTATGAAATCAGTTATGATGTCTCTAATTTTCTTAATGCCTCAATCGAAAATGTGATAGATACTTTGCGTGATGCTTTTATTTTAGTAGCGATTGTTGTATTCATTTTTCTTGGCGATTGGCGATCTACGTTGATCCCTACTTTGGCGGTGCCCATTTCATTAATAGGTGCCTTCTTTTGTATGCAACTATTCGGGCTCACTATTAATATGATCACACTATTCGCATTGGTGTTGGCAATAGGTATTGTGGTAGACGATGCAATAGTGGTAGTTGAAGCCGTACATGCAAAAATGGAGGAAGAACTTCTCTCACCTTTCAATGCTGTAAAAAAAGTATTAGGTGAGATAAGTGGGGCTGTTATTGCTATTACTTTATTAATGGTTTCAGTATTTGTTCCTGTGTCGTTTATGAGTGGCCCTGTGGGTACCTTTTACAGACAGTTTTCTATCACCATGGCATCTTCCATAGTTTTATCTGGTATTGTGGCCCTAACTGTTACACCTGTGCTGTGCGCTATGATATTGAAGAACAATCATGGCAAACCAAGAAAGAAAACCTGGTTGAACAGATTACTTGATGGGTTCAACATACTCTTTGAAAAGCTCACTGATAAATACGTTTTCTTATTAAGACTAATAGCACATAGGAGATTCGTCACCGTTGGCCTATTTATTGTATTTGCTCTCGGTATCTACGGAATTGCTAACTATTTGCCTACTGGATTTATTCCCAGCGAAGATCAAGGAATGTTGTATGCCATTATACAAACACCTCCAGGTTCTACACTTGAAAGAACGAATGACATATCTAACAAATTAGTAGAAATAATAAATACAGTAGATGGAGTTAAATCTGTTTCTTCCATTGCAGGTTATGAGGTGCTTACCGAAGGGAGAGGATCAAATGCAGGTACTTGCCTTATTAACCTAAAGCCGTGGTCGGAGCGCAAACATACGGTAAGTGAAATCATCCTTGAATTGGAAGAGAAGGCGAAGGCACTGCCCGGAGCTACTATTGAGTTCTTCGATCCCCCTGCAGTGCCTGGCTTTGGTGCTGCTGGTGGCTTTGCATTACAGTTGCTGGATAAAACCAATAGTGGCGATTACTTACAGCTTGAAAAAGTAACCAATGAATTCTTAGATAAACTAAGAAAACGCGAAGAGATAACAGGTTTATTTACCTTCTTCAGTGCCAACTACCCACAGTATGAAATTGAAATAGACAATCAATTGGCTATGCAGAAGGGAGTGACTATCGGTAATGCTATGAACACACTTTCCGTTTTTGTAGGCAGCACCTACGAGCTTGGATTTATCAAGTACCAACGCTTCTTCAAAGTGTTTGTGCAAGCGGCACCCGAATTCAGAAAGCTTCCTTCGGATGTCTTGAATCTGTGGGTGAAAAATGATCGTGGTGAGATGGTTCCGTTTTCAGCATTTATGAAAATCAAAAAGACACAAGGAGCTAATGAGATTAATCGATACAACATGTACAACACTGCCGCCATTAGAGGCGGGCCAGCAAAAGGCTACAGTAGCGGTGAGGCTATTAAAGCAGTACAAGAGGTAGCTGCAAAAGAATTGCCAAATGGATTTGATGTAGACTGGGCAGCACTATCTTACGATGAAACAAGGCGAGGAAACGAAGCTATTTACATCTTCATCATCGTATTGGTATTTGTGTATTTTGTTCTGGCAGCACAATACGAAAGCTTCATCATACCCTTGGCCGTTATATTCTCATTGCCAGCGGGAGTTTTCGGATCATTCTTGTTTATCACAAGCATGGGTTTAGCCAACGACATATATGCCCAAGTTGGTTTAGTAATGTTGGTTGGTTTGCTTGGCAAGAATGCTGTGTTGATTGTAGAGTTTGCCGTACAGAAACATCACCAAGGATCTACCATTTTAGAAGCAGCCATTGAAGGAGCGAAAGTGCGTTTTCGCCCCATTTTAATGACTTCCTTCGCTTTCATTGCTGGATTGATCCCACTAGTACTTGCTCACGGTGCAGGGGCTATAGGCAATAAAACCATCGGATCCTCAGCCCTTGGAGGTATGTTATTCGGAACGATATTCGGTGTAATCATTGTACCTGGCTTGTACTATATATTTGGCTCCATGGCAGAAGGTAGAAAGCTGATTAAAGATGAAGACGAAGGTTCTTTAACTGAAGACTTAGTTCATAAAATAGATAATTTTCCACAACCCAAAGATACTAGGAATGATCATTGATAAAATATCCACCTACATAGGTATTTGTTGTCTAATTCTTTTAGGAGCATGTGCCCTACCGTCAACGCTGATTCCACGAAAAGAGAATAAGGTAACGCCAGCGAGTTATAAAAATTCATTGGATAGTGTAAATACGGCCAACATTAAATGGAGAGAGTTCTTTACCGATCCAAACTTGATTGGCCTTATTGACACGGCCTTGATCAATAACCAAGAATTAAACATTGTGCTACAAGAAATCAATATAGCTAAAAATGAAATAAAAGCAAAAAAAGGAGAATACTTACCTTTTGTGAACGAACAAGGAATGTCGGGAATTGAAAAAACCCCCAGGTATACGCGATCGGGAGCCATAGATGCCAATCAGGAAATTGCACCAGGAAAAGAATTCCCAGCTCCACTATCTGATTTTTTAGTGGTCGCGAATTTTTCATGGCAAGTGGACATTTGGAAAAAACTGCGCAATGCGAAAAAGTCTGCACTGCTTAGGTACTTATCTAATGCGGAAGGGAAAAATTTTATGGTCACTCACCTTATTTCGGAAATTGCCAATTCATATTACGAACTGTTGGCGTTGGATACTCAATTGGATATTCTCAAACAAAATATTCAAATTCAACAGAACGCCCTTGAGATAGTAAAGCAGCAGAAACAAGCGGCTAAAGTTACTGAACTGGCCGTGCGCAGATTTGAAGCAGAGGTACTCAAAAACCAAAGTCGTCAGTTCTACATCTCACAGCAAATTACAGAAACCGAAAATGAAATCAATCTCTTGGTGGGAAGATTTCCGAGTCCTATTACAAGAAATTCATACGCATTCACCGACTTAATTCCTACTATCATTTATGCTGGTATTCCTTCTCACCTATTGGTCAACAGAACTGACATTAGACAGGCTGAATTTAACTTGGCCGCATCAAAATTAGATGTAGCATCAGCCAAAGCTAATTTCTATCCATCGCTAGATATTTCTGCCGCTCTTGGTTTCCAAGCTTTTAACGCGAGCTACTTAATCAGCAAGCCAGAATCAATGCTCTTCACAGTTGCCGGAGCATTAACAGCCCCTTTGGTAAATAGAAATGCAATAAAAGCATTTTACTACAGTGCAAACGCGAAGCAGATACAAGCAGTTTACAACTATGAACGCACCATTTTACATGCTTATATTGAGGTGGTTAATCAGCTATCGAATATCAACAACTTAAAAAACAGTTACGACCTTCGCGAGAAACAAGTGCAGGTACTGGTTCAGTCCATTGATATTTCAACGCGCTTGTTCAAATCAGCTAGAGCAGACTATATGGAGGTTTTATTAACACAACGAGATGCGTTAGAGTCAAGATTCGAACTGGTTGAAACTAAGAAGCAGCAAATGCATGCCTTGGTCAATATTTATCAAGCACTGGGGGGCGGCTGGAATTGATTGATCATTCTCTTCAGTTGAATTATGCAAGGATATAAATAAACAATGGCCCTGCGCTGCATTAGAATAAAGAAGATAAGGGAGTATACTTTAGATTAGTTAAATTTTCAAGGCTTGACCGTTTTCCCAAATCAAACCAAAATGCTGACCGAATTTCTTCACCCAGTTTTTATCGGTGGCAAAATCATATAGTTCAATAAGACCTCGTGATGCCAACTCCTCAAGTTGTGAGTCTGGCAAGCCATTGATGCTTATGTATCCGCCATCTGCAAAGTTAAATTGAGTTGATCCCGAAAAGTTTTTCCTATCTAGCCAAGTCTTAATTTGCTGCAACCGTGCACTAATTTGATGATTAAGTTCAATTGCTTGAATCAACAGTTCATCTATGTTTTTAATCTGCCCATTATTATTAAAATCTCCATTTCTCAATTGAGAAATCGGATTGATATGAATTTCTCCTGAATATCGATTGATCATTTTTATACTAAATATTCAAATAAATTCTCATTCTGATTAACAAGCGTATAGTTTAGTTTAAATCTATCCATCCGATCAAGTAATGAATTGAAATCATCCTTTGCTTTTACTTCAATGCCAATCAATGCTGGACCCGCTTCTTTATTATTTTTTTGGATAAACTCAAAGCGTACAATGTCATCGGTGGGGCCAAGAATGTGATTGACAAATTCCTTCAAAGCTCCTGGGCGCTGTGCAAAACGTACAATGAAATAATGTTTAAGTCCTTCGTATAACAAGGATCGTTCCTTTATCTCTTGCATTCTGTCAATGTCGTTATTTCCGCCACTCACAATACAAACTACTTTCTTGCCCTTAATTTGATCGGCATATTGCTCGAGAGCGGCAATGGAAAGAACACCTGCTGGTTCAGCAACAATAGCGTCTTCATTGTATAATTGAAGAATAACAGAGCTAACTTTTCCTTCAGGCACGAGCAGCATGTCGGCCATATTTTTACAGAGGTCAAAAGTAAGTTCGCCCACTTTTTTTACGGAAGCACCATCAACAAAACGTTGAATTTTATCTAACACTATGGGCTTGCCAGCTTTAATTGCTTCTTTCATGGAAGGCGCACCTGTAGGTTCCACACCAATAATTTTAGTGTGGGGCGAATATGTTTTAAAATAATGGCTCATGCCTGCAATTAAACCACCTCCGCCTACTGGCACAAATAGGTAATTCACTGATGGAAGATCTCCAAAAATTTCT
>JANXRR010000470.1 GCA_025356795.1 Bacteroidia bacterium | reverse complement strand
CCAAGAAAACAAAGGCAACAATAAATACATATTGAAGCCAAGAAAGTGGTCCGCTTGTAAAATCAAGTTTCAAAATATTATATAAAATAAAAAGAACAATGCCGATGGCAGAGCCTATCAAGCCCCATTTTATGCCTATTGCTCTTGAACTTGCGGGTTTTACTTCTACATTTTCTTCCATAGTTTTTAAAGGTTTGGTTGTCGTCTTAAAATTACTGATATAATTATGCTAAAAAAAGCGCTTATGAGCAAGCCTTGTTTCCAATAGAGCAAAGCCACATCAATACCTTTAGTAGCAGATAGGGCCTCTAAATTACGCTCGAAGGCTTCCTTTCCAATTTTATCCACTATTTCCTGGGGAGGAAACTTGAGTGCAGCCTGCTGAAACTGATGAATATAATTACTAACAAAGTCTGGAACTACCGAAGAGAAAATCAGTAACACAGCAAAACAGAACAAGCCCCATACAAGGGTGAACTCGATTGTTAATATCAAGCCTTGCCAAAAATATAAAATGCCACCATGGTAGAAATCGCGAAACTCCCTAAGCAAAAAATAAAACATTGCCGGAAAGAGTATCAACCTGAAATCTAAAAATACTGGGAAGAGAAAGGGATGCTTGCCCAAATAAAATAGAGCGATCACGAGCACCATACTGATAGATCCGCCAACTAGCCCATAGCGAACGGGGATGCGATACAAAGCAGGGATAGCATTCCAATTAAACATCAGTCCAATTTTTTGAGTTATTGAAGGTGGCTATTACCTTGCCTTTGAGCTTTTTGCCCAGCCAAGGTGAGTTAGTCGACTTCGAAAGATTTTCTGAAGGGGTAAAAATCCATTCTTTAGTGGGATCGAAAAGCGTTAGATTGGCTTTCGCATCTACTTCAATAACGGGGCTATTCATTTTAAAAAGTTTGCGAGGGGCAGCAGTAACTTTTTCAATCAAGTCTTCCATCTCTATTGATTTGTTAAGTAAGGAAAGTTGAGATGCGAAAGTTTGTAAATTGATAATGCCGAAATCTGCGAGATCAAATTCGAGTTTTTTACTTTCATCATCGTGTGGCAGGTGGCCTGAGCAAATAATATCAATCGTTCCATCTTTCAAGCCGCGGATCAACGCATCTTGATCTGCTTTTTCCCGCAAAGGGGGATTAACTTTATAATTTGTATCGAAGTCGTTCAACAAACTATCATCGAGCAAAGGTTGATAACTAATAACAGAGCAAGTAACATGCAACCCCTTTTTCTTAGCCGCCTTAATCAGCTCTATTGTTTTGGAAGTAGATACTTTAGCGATGTGCAATCTGCCACCGGCATAACTTAAAAGCTCCAAATTTTTACCCACGGCCACTTCTTCGGCAATGCGCGGCATACCCTTTAAGCCAAGCATAGTGCTGTTAATGCCTTCGTGCATTTGACCAAACATATTCAAATGCTTGTCTTCTGGTTGATCGATTAATATCCCATCAAACTTTTGTAAATATTGTAATGACTTCAAAAAAATATCCGTATGCCACACAGGTCTCAATCCATCTGTAAAACCAATGGCCCCGGCTTCGTTTAAGTCAATCATCTCTGTTAGCTCTTCACCTTTGTTGTTTTTGGTGATGGAAGCAAGTGCATGGATTTGTACTAATCGGCTGCTATTATTTTGAGTGATGTAACTCACTTCATTTTTAGATTGCACGCATGGATGTGTATTGGGTAAAACTGCCACTTCTGTGAACCCTCCCGCAGCAGCAGCCTTGGCCAGTGATTGTAGATCTTCTTTGTGCTCCAAGCCAGGATCGCCCACAAAAGTACCAACATCAAACCACCCTGTTGATAGGATCATATTCTCTGCTTGGATAGTTTTATCGGCAGTAAAATTCTTATCGCCTATTTCAACTATTTTTCCGTTGGCAATCACTACATTTTTTATCTGCTTATGGAAACTTGATCCTGCATCAAGAATAAGAGCTGATTTGATAAGTATTTTCATGTATTTATCATTGTTTGTTGCATCACATGGGAATTGTCAAGTTAGTTATCATTCAGTCGGGTTTGCTTTGTGGATGACGATTCACTAAATTATTTCAAAAACCGAATCAATAAAACTTCTACTAGCAAGAACGTTAAAGCCAACAGCAGTGCCTCTTTCCATAAAGTTGTCCCCAAAAATCTTTCTTTTATTTCTGAGCTAAAAGTAGATGCATTAGAGGAATTAAAAAGTGATATGTTCTTTCCTCCGCCTAAATTGCTTTTCATTTCTTCGCCAGAAAACTGTTTCAAAAAGGATTCCTTCTTAGTCAAGTTTAATGCGAGCAGATCAAGGGTATCTGTTTTACTTACAATTGAATAAAGGCCAGGATTAATAATGAAGCGCGGCAGTTCTAGCAAAATATTTTCACCATTTCTTCTTTGTGTCGGAATAATTTCCTGTGTACCCACCATCTTAACTTGACTTTCATTTGCTACGCTATCTCCTCTTACGGAAACAAAACTATCATCCAATGAGTAATACAGGTGTTGGATTTCTCTTTTTCCAGAAGCTGCAATGCGATACATCACTGGCACAAACAAGGCGTGATTATGAAAGTCAGTAAAGTCAGTGTTCAACGGGCTGGCTAGTAGAAACGTTTTGCCCATTTGAGATAAGAAGGGTTGGCCATCTTTAAATTTCAGTAGTGCGGAGGGATCGGCACCCCAAGCTAAAAATTTTTTGGCTTTAGGCATGGCTATCAAATTACTCCGCTCTTCAAAAACATTCTCAAAGAATGGATTTTGAAAAGCTGGCTTTTCAAGCTCAAGAAAATCAGTGCTTTTAAGAATGGATAGCCTGTTGCCTTTTACAATGCTTTGGTAAGAACTCAACTCAAGTTTATTTGAAGGAATTAATAAAATCGCCCCACCCCCAGCTTGATAATCTTTTAGCGTGGTTTGAAGAGAAGCATCTACCGAAGCAAGTTCACTGACAACCACAAGATCGGCAGCCTTTACCCAACTATAGTTTACATTGGCAGCTAAAAAGCTTTTAAAATCGAAAAGTTCTTTGTTACCAAAAACGGATTCAATAGATGAAACGGATGGCGTGTTTTTTATTTCAGTCACTTTAATCTTGTCTCCAAAATTGATGGCAAAGAAAAACTCGTTATCAAAACTTACAGGAAAATCATTAACAATGAATTTGGCTTGGTTGACTTTTTTTAGGCCCGTGGGCAAATCAAAACTAACTTCGGCATAACTATTAGCTTCACATGAAAAAGTGGTAGTGGCTGCTTGTATATTATTGATGATGCATTTAACTACCAAGTCTTCCCTTTTTACATCACCAGCATTATAAAATCTCGCTGTAATGGTATTTTTCTCGCCACCTATTGTAAAGGGATTGTCGCGATAAACTGAGTCCACAAATACATTTGAAATAGATTTTTCATACGCAACAGGAACAAGATGCCACTGATTAGATGAATCCAGGGGACTCAACTTTCCTAAGGTCGATTGCTGAAAATCTGAAATCCAAAAAACATCTAGTCTGCTTTTATCTACCTCCATCCTGATTTTTATCTCTTCAAAAGAATGACTTATGGGAGATAATCTGATTTGGGATAAAATATCCTCAATTTCGGCTTTGGTTTTATAGGTATTTGAGAATGGGGTAAAGTCATTCGTGATTAATTTAAATCTAGTTTCTGAAGGAAACACGGTGATAATTTCCCTCACTCTAGCCATACCATCATCTATTGCTCTCGTTTTTTCAGCTACTTTACCCGACATGCTCTGTGAGTTATCCAAGTAAACTACCACATTATGGCTGGAAGCCATTTGTTCCTTAGCGGGCAAAAAAGGTTGTGCAAATGCCAATACCAAAAAGAACAGAAACAGCATTCTACTTGCCAGAACCAACAACTGCTTCAGCTTTCGCTTTTGAGTAGTTTCCTGTTTTATCTGCTTTAAAAGGCGATTATTGGAAAAATAAATTCTCTTGGTTTTTCTAAAATTGAATAAATGTATAAGTACCGGGATAGCGAGAACAAAAAGAGCCCATAAAAAAGAAGGGAAAGCAAAACTCATGGGTTACAAAGCTAAGAAATGAGCCACAATATTCAATCAACATGCACCTCGATATTGAATTCCATCACTAAATGTTATCAAAAAAAATTAACTGGTCCATCCGCCAATAAAAAGAGCCCGACAAAATCGGGCTCTACTTTTAGCTGTCTCTTTATTCCTAAGGCTGCTTGCTTCCAAGCAAGACCAGATCGTTCACGTTTATTTCCGTCACAAACCTTTTCTCACCATTGTCGGTCTCATAATTGCGATGCACAAGTTTACCTTCCACGGCTACCTCCTGCCCTTTCTTTAAAAACTTCTCGGCTATGTCTGCCAAAGAACCCCAAATAACAACATTGTGCCATTGTGTATCTTCTACCCTTTCACCTTTCTGATTTTTGTAAATGTCTGAAGTGGCAAGTGAAAAGGTGGCTTTCTTGTTTTTGTTAAACATTTTTACGTCTGGATCTTTTCCTAATCTGCCGATAAGTTGAACGGAGTTGCGTAAGCTTTTCATAAGAGTAATTTTTGTTTTTGTTAATGATTTTATTTCTGCCAATCGATTTGTTTTTGATTGGTGAATGCAAAGGTGAAGGGTTTAAAAGGTGATAATCGTTTGTTAATTGATTACTTTCGTTTATATTCGTTTGTAAACGTTTAATTACGACTAAAATGGCGAAATCAGCCGAAAAAGCTTGTTTAGAATGTGAAGGCAAACTCATCGGCAGGGTGGATAAAAAGTTTTGTTCAGATCAATGCAGGGTTTCCTACAACAATAAATTGAATGGTAACGCTACCAATTATATGCGCAGCGTTAATAGTATATTGAGGAAGAACAGGAGGATACTTTTAGACCTAAATACTACAGGCAAAACAAAGGTAGGAAAGGAGAAATTGTCGCAAAAAGGATTTAATTTTACCTACCACACTGGATGGTATAGAATAAAAGACGGATCTATTTATTACTTTTGTTATGAACAAGGATATTTGGAAATTGAAAATAATTTTTATCTATTAGTACAAAAAAAATAAAAGCTATGAGCAAAGTATTATTAAAAAAGAAACCCGCTGCCAGTAAAAAGACAGCTTCCACCAAAAAAAATGTTGTTAATAAAACAACAAAACCATCAGCAACCCTTCAACTTCAACCTGGCGAAAAATGGGCTGAATTGAATTTGCCAGGTGTGAAAACTTTGAAACACTATGCTGTTTCTAACCATGGCAGGGTAATAAGTTATGAAGAAAATTTAAAGCAAGGCTCGTTTTTAAAACACGGTTTTGTTTCAAAGTTTCCCGCAGTGGTAATTGGCCGCACTTCTAACGGTAGAAAAACATTAACAATCCACCGGTTAGTGGCCAAATACTTCCTTCGCCAGCCAAATGCTAAGCATAACTTCGTAATCCATTTGGATCATGTAAAAACCAACAATCATTTTCAAAATTTGAAATGGGTAACTCATGAAACCCAGATTGAGCACGCTAAGAGAGATCCCGTTTGGCTTACTAAGAAAAATCCTATGCACAAACTCAGTGCTGTGAAGGTAAAAATCATTAAACAAAAAATGGCAGCCGGCAAAAAAGTAAAAGCATTGGCTAAGCAGTATGGTGTCTCTGAAATGCAGATGTACCGTATAAAATCAGGAGAAAACTGGTCGCACATTACGGCCGATTAAACCGTAATTTTTTTAGTATGGCAGATTGGACGCTGAAAAGCAAGAAGGCCCTTATTACTGGGGGTACTACAGGAATTGGACTGGCAATTGTAAAAGAATTTCTCGATTTAGGCGCAGAGGTATTGGTAGTTGCCCGTGATACCAAAAGTATTCAAGGCAGATTAAAAAACTCTGCCAACCTTTTTACAATGGATGGTGACGTTACTGATGGTGCTTTTCGCAAACAGCTGATTCAAAAAGTTACTGAAAACTGGGGCAAACTAGATATTCTTGTAAACAATGTAGGTACAAATGTTCGCAAAAAATTTGTAGAATACACTGAAGAAGAATATCGCAAGCTTTTTGAAACCAATCTCTTTAGCCTAACAGAAATAACTAGACTTTCTTTTCAGCTTTTGAAAAATTCAGGAAAAGCAAGTGTAATTAATATTGCTTCTGTGGCTGGTTCAGTTGATGTTTTAAGTGGACCACCTTATGGTATGACAAAGGCAGCTATCATTCAACTAACAAGACATTTGGCAGTAGAGTGGGCTTCCTTTGGCATACGAACTAACACAGTATCGCCCTGGTACATTGAAACTCCTCTTACGCAATCTGTGCTTTCGCAACCTGAACGACTTCAGAAAATTTTAGAACGAACCCCGATGAACCGAGTTGGCCAACCTGAAGAGGTGGCCAATCTCGTTACTTTTTTAGCAATGGAATGCGCTAGTTACATTACTGGCCAAAATATTATGATTGATGGGGGTATGAGTGCCAAGGGACTTTAATGTAGATAGCGTCTTTTTCTTCAATCCTATTAGAAGGGAATTTCCTTACCTTTTTATAACTTGTAAACATGGAAAAAGTTATCATAAATAGCTTCCTAGATTTTGAAGCCTATGTAGGCCAAGAGCTGGGTGTTTCTGAATACTTGAAAGTAACCCAGGCGCAAATCAACCTGTTTGCCGAAGCTACACGGGATCATCAATGGATTCATACTGATCCTTTGCGAGCCGCGATAGAAAGTCCTTTTAAAACTACTATAGCTCATGGTTATTTGGCCTTATCGCTCGTGCCTTTTTTGTGGGAACAAATAGCACAAATTAATAACTATAAGTTGTTAGTAAATTATGGCATTGAAAAATTAAAATTCAATCAACCTATTTTAGTAGATAGCGAAGTTCGGCTGCGTGTTTGCCTTCAATCCATAACCAACCTTAAAGGTATTGCTAAAACAGAAATGAATATTGGGATGGAAATAAAAGATCAAAAAAAGCACGCTTTAACGGCTACGCTGATCTTTTTATATCACTTTATTTAATGGCAGACTTGAGCTTGTCGAAATCAAATTTCGACAAATTCACCTGACAATCAATTATCAACTCTTTTTCGGTGGCAAATCAAACGCCTTTGCATCATGTTCAAAATGCTCTTTGTGGGTGCCATCGCAAAACGGCTTATTGTTTGATAGGCCGCAGCGGCAAAGCGATACAATTGTTCTTCCTTGAAGCCCGTACGCATTGCCGTGCATATCCACAATTTCAAAGTCTCCATCAATTTTTACAGAGCCATTGTTATTTACAGTAAGTTTCGTTTTCATAGCTTAATTGTTTAGTTACAAAGATAACAATAGCCGCTGGCTACGCGCAAAATAGACTTACAACATTCTACATTTAGAATTTAATGGCCAATATTTTAGAGGCAATTGCGTTGGAATTTACCAAGCCCAAACACAAATAATAGAAGTTGGCAGTATCCATTGAATTTGCTTTAATTTGCAGCTTTAAAAAAGGTTATGCTACGTAAATCAACAGTACTTTTATTCTCATTAATAACAACTTTTGCTTTCGGTCAGTCAAAAAAAGAATTGCTTGCTGAAGTTACCTCTTTGAAATCTCAAGTGAGCACACTTAATGCGCAACTGGCTGATCTTAAAAAACCAAAAGAAGCAGATATCAGCACGGAGACAAAGAAAGCTAGCTATGGATTGGGGGTACTTATGGCCTCG
>JANXRR010000360.1 GCA_025356795.1 Bacteroidia bacterium | reverse complement strand
TAAATTATAGGAACTAATTTTTGAAGACTTTACATGCTTAAGAAATTTCGATGATACAGAGATAGTTGCTTTATACTCTATCAGGGTATCTAACAATTTTTCAATAAACCGATTTGATTTTTCTTGAAAGTCGCGCCCGTGTATTCCAACGTTCATGGCTAAATATTTAAATAACGCATGAGCATATCAATCCTTTCTCTCCCACCGATTTCTTGCTGGTTTTCTTGATATCTACCAATAACGGTATAACCAAACCGCTCAAGTGTGGCCACTATGCGCGAAAGATCAAGGTGATTGATCTTAATTGTAACTTTAATTTTTCCCTTATCGAGTGTGTCTTCAACTATGTTGCTACTGATTACTTTTGCGTTGTTCTCTTCAACGAGTCGACAGATTTCAGCAAGCGAATAATTAATTAAATCTATTAAAAGAACCAGAATGCTTCCTGGCATTTGTACAGAGGCAGTTTGAGCGAAGGAGGTCATAATTTCTTGAACGGTAATAACACCGGCATAATGGCCAGTAGTGTCAATGGCAGCAACAATTTGAAGCTTATTTTCTCCGGCAACTCTTAATATATCATAGAAATGAGAATCTAGTTCAACAATGGCATTTTTACCCACCAACTCAAAATCGCCCACTCGTTTTTCAATATCGTTACACTCAAGAATTATTTCTTCGGAAATAAAACCAAGAAGAATTCCCTCCTCTACCACTGGCAAATGATTACATCTAAATTCATCCATCCAAACAATAGCCTTATGTCCATCGTCCGATGGCTTAAGGGGAGGTATCATGTGGTTGATAAGTTCTTCGGCTATCATAGCATTATGAATTTGAACGTAGAAACCGTTCCACTAATACATTAAACTTTTCCGGATGCTCCATCATAGGTGCATGGCAGCAATGATCTAGAAAGTGTAAAGTTGAATTGGGTATGAGCCGGTTAAATTCATGGCCTACCATAGGAGGCGTAATGGTGTCATTTAAGCCCCAAATAAGTAATGTGGGAACACTAATCTTGTTTAATTCCAAAGCTAGATTGTTGCGTTGAGCTGACTTTGCAATGGCAACTATACGCATGCATTTCGGGATGCTTCTGGTTGTTTCAAATACTTCATCAACCAGTTCTTTAGAAGCCACGGCTGGGTCATAAAAAGTATAGGCCACGCGTTCTTTTATATAGTCGTAACTTCCCCTTCTTGGGTAAGAGCCACCCATGGTGTTTTCGAATAAACCAGAACTGCCGGTTAAAATAAGTTTACTTACTTTACTCACATTGCTCAAGGTATAGAGTATTCCAACATGGCCGCCAAGGGAGTTGCCCATAAGAACCATGTTTTCAAGTTTTTTTAGCGCAACAAAATCTTCAACAAATTTTTGAAGACCCTCAAGGCCAGCCTCTTTAATTGGCATCTCGTAAATAGGCAGCATTGGGATAACCACGCGATAGTGTGCAGAAAATCTATCTACCACCGCTTGCCAGTTGCTTAATGCACCGAAAAGCCCATGCAACAGCATAATGACTTGGCCACTACCTTCGTCTACGTAACTAAACCCACTTTCCTGTTTTATTTGCAGGCTCATAAACCAAATTTCTGATAAGTAAGTAAAAAAAACTGAACCTTAGAATTCTTTGAAGATTCCTTTTACAAACGGAGCAAAGTTTCCAACAGCAGAATTGACCTGTATAGCAAACTTTACTGTGGTTGGATAGAGAAATGAATTATTAGTCCAATTATTTGGAAAGCTAATGGTTAAAGATGAAAGTAACCAAAACAAGATGCTAAGACAAAACGCATACTTTGCCACACCCAGCAATGCACCAGCAATTGCATCCAATTTTCCAAGAAATGTTTTATCCATAGAGTTCTTGAACCGCTTGCCAATAAACATTACCAAAATAATTACTCCAATAAATATGATGAAGAAAGAAATGTAAGGGAGATAATTTAAATCTGCGTTGAAATTTCTATGAAGGTAATGAACTCCCATTGCCATAAATTTAAAACCAAGAAATACACCTAAGATAATTGCCAGCAAAAAAAAGAGCCCCATCAGAAAACCCCTTTTGTAGCCAAAATAGCCGCCAATAATTAAAATAATGGCAATAACAATATCTATCTTACTCAAGACCCAAGCAATTTTTTAGCTAATTCTGATATTTTTTTCCCATCTGCTTTGCCTGCCAGTTGTTTAGTAGCTGTGCCCATTACTTTGCCAATATCTTGTGGGCCAACAGCACCAACAGCGGTGAGTATGCTTTTTATTTCTTGAGTGATTTCTTCATCCGAGAGTTGTTTTGGCAGATACCTACTGATAACCTCAAGCTCAAGAAGCTCTTTATCTGCTAGCTCTTGCCTGCCTTCCTTTTGAAAGATTTCGGCTGATTCTTTTCTTTGTTTAGCGGCTTTCATTAAAATTTTTCCTTCTGCATCGCCACTTAATTCTGCGGAGGCTGTCTTTTCTGTTTCGGCCAATAAGATCAACGACTTTATGCTTCTGAGTGCCATCAACTCATCTTTGCTTTTGGCAAGCATGGCTTTCTTTATATCGCCATCAATTTGTTCCTTTAAGCTCATAATAGTTCAGGTTAGTTTTTAACTTCGGAACAAAATTATCAATAGAATCCTTATCGAACCAAATAATCTCATTACTGTGACAAGGTTAAGTGTAAATATTAACAAAATAGCTACCCTTCGCAACGCACGCGGAGGCAATAACCCAAACCTACTTCAAGTAGCCAAAGATTGCGAACGCTTTGGTGCGCAAGGCATTACCGTACACCCACGACCCGATGAAAGGCACATTCGCTATGCCGATGTAATAGCGTTAAAAAATATCTTAGCCACAGAGTTTAACATTGAAGGCTACCCTGACCAACGCTACCTACAGTTGATCCGCGAAGTAAAGCCCCACCAGGCCACACTTGTGCCTGATGCGCCAGATGCCATTACTTCCAGTGCCGGATGGGATACCCTGCGAAACGAATCATACTTAAAAGACATAGTGACCGAAATAAAATCGCAGGGCGTGCGTGTATCTGTTTTTGTTGACCCCGACCGAAAGTTTGTGGATGGTGCGGCTAAGCTTGGCGCAGATAGAGTAGAACTTTACACCGAGCCTTATGCAAGTGCTTACCACCAAAACAAAGAGCAAGCCGTGAGAGCGTACATAGAGGCCGCAACCTTAGCTGCTAAGCTTGGCTTGGGCGTAAATGCTGGCCACGATTTAGATTTAAACAACCTAAAGTTTTTAAAACAATCCATTCCCTTTATGGATGAAGTTTCCATCGGCCATGCCTTAATCTGTGATGCTCTTTATTTAGGATTGGAGAATACCATTCAGCTTTATTTAAGGCAGTTGAGGTAAGAGCTCTGCTGTATCTCTTCAAGGCCAACGGTAATCTATAATTTCAACAGCGCCTTTATCTCAGGCACATCTTTGATAAAACTCATTTGCTGCATCACCGCAGGGTAGCGCCTATTAATGTAGTTCGAGCGGGGCTTTACGGTAAATCGTTTCGGGTTGGGCAAACAAGAGGCAATTATGGCAGCCTCGGCCTGTGTCAGTTTCTTTGCTGGTTTCTTAAAATATCGCTGCGAGGCCGCCTCTATTCCAAACACACCCTTGCCCATTTCAATCACATTCAAGTACACGTCCAATATCCGCTCCTTGCCCCACACTAATTCAATCATAAATGTAAAATACACCTCCAGACCTTTTCTTATCCAACTGCGGCCTTGCCACAGAAAAACATTCTTAGCCACTTGTTGGCTGATGGTGGATGCGCCCCTTACCTTCTTTTTCTTTTTCTTGTTATACTCCATAGCTTCGTCAATCCTTTTCCAATCAAAGCCATTGTGTTTGTAAAAAAGCTGATCTTCAGATGCCATAACCGCCAAACCCGCATTTGGTGATATGCCTTTCCACGAAACATAATCCCTTTTTAATCCATAACCACTAAATAGGCTCGACAATTGGGTAACAGTTATGGGCGGGTAAATCCATTTCAGTAAGAGAATATACAAGAATTGAAAGATAACTACTAGTAAAACAACTCGCTTTAAGGTGAGCCAGACTTTCAAAACAGATTTCGGCAAAGTCATCAAACAGAATTTACATTTTCAAAAGTAATTTTCTCAACTCTTAAAATTATAAAAATCAAGCTCTAATTATCATGAATTATCAAAACTTGCTTTACTATTGAATGAAAATTTTAGAACCTTAAGTATATTGCAGTTGAAAAGGACTGTCTATATGAATATTTTTTTGATCGAAGACGATGGAATATATGCTGAGTTCATAAAGAAAGCCCTTAGCCAAAACCCAACTTATAAGATTACCATTTATTCTTCTGGAGAAGATGCTATTAAAGGATTGGATGCATTATTGCCAGATGTAATGATTGTGGATTATAAACTTCCCGGGATGACAGGAATAGATTTTTATGAGTCTATTAAATCAAAACTAGAGGAAGAAAACAAAGTAATAATGTTAAGTGCCATAGACGATGGCAACATGGTTTTGAGCTTTATTCAAAAAGGCGTTCGTGATTATGTTATTAAAGATGAAAGTGTAATTGACTCTCTAGTTGCCATTTTAGAAGGAAAAGAAGAAGATTACTATTTGTTTGGCTAGTTTGCCAATTTACCGATCGGTAAAGTCACTATAAACTCAGATCCTTTCCCAACTTCCCCTTTATAAGTTATCTGCCCTCCAATTTTTTCGACCATATTTTTTACAAGATAAAGTCCAAGCCCGGTAGAACTTTCTCCACCAGTTGGTCTGGCAGTAAGCCTTTGATACTTTTGGAATAATTTAATTTGGTCTTCAGCACTAATTCCTGGGCCTTCATCCATAATTTTTAGTTCACAGTTTTTCTCTTTCAAAAGTAATTTTACCCAAATGCTTTTTTCTGACGAAGAGAATTTTAAGGCATTAGAAAGTAGATTTTCAACAATTCGGCTAAGAGTTATTTTATCAGAGTCTAAAACTATGTCGGGTTCTTTTTCAAGGAAAATTTTAATTTTCTTTTTTTCAGCGAGGGCATTGTAGTTTTTAACAAGACCAGAAACTAATTTAGAAAAATTCAGCTTTTCAACCATCAAATCTATGCCCTTGTCCTCCAGTCTTCTATTGTCTAATAAATTTCGCAGCATGGCAAGCCCATCAGAAGATATTTGATGAATTTTGCCTATGTAATCTACTTGCTCTTCTGTTAGATTAGTTGAAGACATAGAAAGTAGCTGAACCAATGCATATATTCTATTGAAGGGACCCTTTAAATCGTGAGATACCAATTCTATAAGCTGCTCCTTCTCACCAATTAAATCCTCCAATAATTTTTTTTGATGTGCCTGCTGCTCCTGTTGTTGAGCCATCAGTTTAGTTTGGCTCTTTAATTTCTTATAAACCTTAGTCTGAAGAGAGATCAACAGAACAAAAACAAAAGAAACAACGATAATAAGTAATGCCATGCGCTAGAGTGAAGCGAATTTACCCTATTTACCCAGAACATTTAAGGAGATGTTAGATTTTCAACTTTATATCACTTTTATAATCTACCGGAATTTTTACAATTACTCCGTGCACTTTCACGCGCACAAATCCAAGAAACTTTACTTCATGGCTTTTGCCCGTTAAGAAACCGAATAAAGTATCCAATAGACCAATTTCCTGAAGATTTAATTTTACTTCTAATGGAATAATGAAGTCATCCTTGGCAGGAATTTGAGCTTCCATTTGCTGATCTGAATGAGCCGCTTTTTTCCCGTCCACAAATACTTCAATATTTATTTCCCTTAAAAGCATCCTTAGCTTATTGGGGTTATGAAAAACCGCATCACCGGTTAGCAACGGTTGTCCGCTCAACCCAGTTTTCATTTCAATGTTTTTAATATCCTTAAGAACCACTTGCTCTTTGGGAACACAGGATAATACTAAGAGCAACAAACCCAGACCAAAAACTTTTTTCATAGAACTCATTTATAACCTCAAAAATTAATTAAAAAGAAAGAATAAACTAAATCAATAATCCAATCATATAAATTTGAACAATGCTTTCTCACAACGCTATTCATTTTGAACAAATTGCTGACGGCTTGGCACAACACGGGTTTTCTTTCGTTGATAATTTTCTTTTACAACCAGAGATTGACGACATTTTAAACCTGGACGAATTCAATGATAGATTGTTACACTTTAAAAAAGCGGGTATTGGCAACTCACAAAGCAGGCTCATAAATGAGGCAATAAGAGGAGATTACATTCACTGGATTGATCCTCGCAATACACATGCCAGTCTGTTAATCTATTTTGAAAAACTCAAAGCTTTGATGACATACTTAAATCAGAACTTGTTTCTCAGTTTAAAAGAAGTCGAATTGCACTTAACTTCTTACCCAGTCGGCAGTTTTTATAAGCGGCACCTTGATCAGTTTAAATTAGAAGACCATCGGAAGATATCGGTTATTTTATATGTGAATAAATATTGGAAAGAAGTCGAGGGAGGACAATTACGTATTTATAATGGAAGTGAGGTAACGGATGTTTTTCCAATATCGGGGAGATTAGTGTGCATGAGGAGTGATAAAATTGAGCATGAAGTTTTGCCGGCCACCAGAGAACGCATGAGCGTGACGGGATGGATGTTGGATCAGCTTATCGATGTAAAATAATGAAGGAAAATGAAAAATAGTTTGATGGTCTGCCTATTGATTTTGACTGCTTGTGGAGGAACACTTACAGAGGAGCAGCGTAAAAAGGTAAAACAAGATATGCAAGATCATGCCATTAAGAAAGTAAATGAAGCGCAAATAACGGAAGCGGCATTTATTATGGGAAGGGATATTTCACGAATACTAGAAATGGAAAAGTTTAGTGTAACCGATCTTGATTCGCTTCAGCAAACATACCATGTAAAGGTAATTTCTCTTAAGCCCGGGGATGGAATGGAAGGAGTTGAGCAACAAATTATTGATGCATATATTGAAGGATCGGGACGAGCAGAACTCAATGACAATGTACAGCGACTGGGCACCGATTCTATTTTATACACCAAGCCCATTATGAAAGAGCTTCCTGATGGTTCTTTACAATTTAATTATGCAATAGGGGTAAGAATGGCCAAGAAATCAATAGTGCTTTCCATTCAGTAGTCATATTACAAAAAAAAACCCCGGCAAGCCGGGGTCAAAAAACCTGAAATAATTTTAATTTTTCTTTACGGGAACCGCAGTTGCAGGCGCTGCCGTTGGAGTTACTCCCATCTTTTTCAATACTAATTTAGAGATGTCATAAGACTCATCGTTGTACAATAGTACATCTGCGCCAGCACCAAGCTGAGAATTGATAATAAAATTGTAAGCATTCTCTTTAGCAACATCTTCAATGGCTTTATGAACTTTGGAATACAATGGCTCCATTAAGTCTGTTTGTTTCTTTTGTATAGAGGCTTGGGCATCTTGCTGAAACTTTTGAATATTTTCTTGTAATTGAGTTAGTTCTGCCTCCTTGTCTTTCTTAATGGCATCGGGCGTAGTTGCTGGCATATTTTGATAATCAGCGTACTTTTTTTGTAGTTCTTGCGATTTAGCTTTCAACTGATTTTCTAATTGAGTGCCGTGGGTTTTTAAATCATTTTCGAGTTGTTTCATTTCAGGCATTTGGCTGAAAATATATTCGGTATCTGCATAACCAATTTTTTGAGTTTGCGCCTTAGCAGTAAATGTAAAAAGGCCAAGCAGAATTAATAAAAAAGTTGTTCTCATGTAAGTAAGGGGTAGTTTATTGTTTATTTAATTTTATCGTTAGGGTCACCTAGTCCAAGTTCTTCCAGTACAAAATCTGTATAATCGTGTATTGGATCAGTATAAATCATCACCAATTCTGCAGCCTTATCAAAAATAATTGCCAACCTTTTCATCTTTGCTACCTTACCAGCTGCATCAAATACTTTATCCTGCAAAGGTTTAATCAATTCCTGTTTTTTCAAAAAAAATAAGCCACCAAATCCAAACACTTTTTTTTGGTATTCTTTTAATTCTACTTCTTTCTTTTTTATCTCCGTTAAGCGCTCCTGCTTCATTTCTTCAGTAAGCAACACTTGTTCAGACTGGAAACTCATATAAGCTGATTCTACTTTCTTTTGCATTTCCTCTATTTCTTTTTGCCAAGAAGCCGAAAGCTGGTCTATCTCAGCCTGAGCCTTTGAGTACTCTGGCATTTTGTTGAGAACAAAATCAGAGTCTATGTAACCGAACTTTTGAGCGTTTGCAAAAGTCAGGCCGAAAATAAAAACGATACCAAAAACAACTAAAAAACGCATCTCATCTAATTTGCTGACCAATTGTGAAATGAAATTGAGCTCCGCTTCTACTATTTGTACCTGGCAATTTATCAAAGCCATAACCCCAGTTTAAACCAATAAGCCCAAAAGCAGGCATAAAGATTCTTGCTCCAAAGCCTGCAGATTTGTAAAGATTGAACGGGTTAAATTCTTCAATATTGTTCCAGTTGTTTCCTGCTTCGGTAAACATTAAAGCATAAATTGTTGCGGTCTGTCCTGTTGTTATTGGGTAGCGCAACTCCATTCCGAATTTATTATAAATGGTGCCGCCTTCAATTCCATTAACGGCTCTACTTCCACGCAAAGAATATAATGGAGGTGTAACTTGATTATCGGGATACCCTCTTAAGCCTATAATGTCTTGACCTAACACATAAGAATTAAAACCACCGGCTAAGCCAGCTCCACCCATTAAAAATCGTTCAAATGGTCCTGGGCCAACATCGTTAGAATACGTGCCGAGATATCCAAAATGGGCTTTGGTTTCTAGCACAAGACTACGTCCGTCAGGTTTTTTGCTTCCCAAAATTTTGACATAATACTTTGCATCAAACATCCACTTATGCAATTCTATCCATTTGAATTGCTCATTTGGGTCACTTAAATAGCTGTGGTTTCTAAAAAGTGAATACGGAGGAGTTAAGTCTAAGCTTAGTGAAATCGTTGATCCGGAAGTAGGATACATAGGATTGTCTATACTATTTCTTGAAAGCGTAGTGTTGATTTTTATACTGTTAGATTGGCCAATCTTTGGAAGTGGTGCACCAAAATAATTACGATAATCATAGATTAAAAAAGATACCGAATTAGTTAATACAAAGTAACTGTCTGGCCATTCCAACCTTCTACCCAACCCAATAGTAACTCCAGTTTGCTGCAATGAAGGGGCAAGTGGGTTTGAATAGTCTAACGTACCAGCAGTGTAACCATAAGGTTGTCGGGAAATAGAATGGTTTAAACTTACCGTTAACGAGTTAGGTTTCTTACCACCTAACCAAGGTTCTGTAAATGAGAGTGTATAACTTTGATAAGATTGGCCATTAGCCTGTGCCCGGATTGAAAGTTTCTGACCATCGCCAACAGGCAAGGGTCTCCATTTCTTTAAATGAGGAACATTGCGCATAGAGAAGTTATTAAAGGCTAACCCAACGGTACCAACAAATCCATAATAACCGCCCCAGCCTCCCGATAATTCCACCTGATCATTGGATTGCTCTTGTACTTTCCATTCAATATTAACGGTGCCATTTGTTGGATTGGGGCGAATATCTTGCTCAATTTTTTGAGGATTAAAATATCCCATTTGAGAAAGCTGTTGTTGGGTGCGGATAATGTCAGATCTTCTAAATTTTTGACCAGGGATAGTATTTAATTCCCTTCGGATTACATGATCACTAGTTCTTTCATTTCCACTGATGATAACCTCATCTATAGTTGCTTGATCGCCCTCTGAAATGCGCATTTCCACATCTATCGAATCTCCTTCTACTGATACCTCAACAGGCACAACTCTAAAGAAAAGATAGCCATCATCCATATAAAGGCCACTAATGTCAGCGCCTTTTGGGTTGAAAGAGGTTTTCTTATCGATCATTTCTTTGTTGTAAACATCTCCCTTCTTTACATCTAAAATTCTATTGAGTATTGCATCATTGTGAATAAAATTTCCTGTCCAGGTAATGTTTCTGAAATAATATTTTTTTCCTTCCTCTACTTTTATTTTAACGTCAATAGCATTTGATCCGTATTTTACTATGGTATCAGTAACTACTTCAGCATCCCTAAAGCCTTGGGTATTATAGTAATCCACAAGTTTAGTTTTATCATCTTCAAATTCATTTTTAATGAATTTTGATCCTGCAAAAAAGTTGAGCTTTACATTTTTGTTTAGGAATTCTTTTAACTGTCGGGGAGTAACGGTGTAGCTGGAATCGAAAAACTCTTTTACTTGACGAGGTCGAAAATTAATAATCCCTTTTAGAAGCGTTCTATGGAGAGAGACCCGCGCGTGTTCATGGGTCTTCTTGAACTGCTTCTTAAGTTTGCCCGCTGCAATATTGGTGTTACCTGTAAACTGTATTTCATTGATCCTAACCTTTGATTTCAAGTCAACATTAATCTTTAACCTTACACCACCTCTATTCAAAGAGTCACTTTCGGGAGTAATTTTTACTGTTGTATTAAGAAAGCCTTTTTTTACAAAATGTTTTTTTACGGATAGCTCAGAGTTTCTAATGGAAGCATCATTAACAATTTTTCCACGAATTAATTTTAAATCATCTTTTAAAGAAGTTTGTCTTCCTTTAGATATACCAACAAAGTAGTAATCGGTTAATCTTGGGCGTTCGGCCAGCTTTACAATTAGGAAAACATTTTGGCCTTCAATGCGATCAACAAGAATAGAAACATCGCCTACGAGTCCGTGCTTCCAAAGTTTGCGAATGGCACCTGTAATGGCATCTCCTGGAATTTTGATTTTATCCCCAA
>JANXRR010000459.1 GCA_025356795.1 Bacteroidia bacterium | reverse complement strand
GTGTCCCTCCGTTAAAAATGCTTCCATTTTGTTTAAATTTTGAAAGAATTCTTGAAACATGTTCTTCGCTACAATTGGCATAATTCGCAATATCATGCCTATTGATTTTTAGCCATCTATTTTTTTGAAGTCTGTTTATTGTATGTAAAAAATGGATTACTTTATCCTCAACCACCATTTGAGTTTCCATTTTTATTTTATGTTTCATGTGCTCCAACTGATGGTAAAAGTGGTAGCTTGTGAAATCTATTTTTGCATCGAGGGCGTGCTTTACAATAATTTCTTTGGGAATAAATGTTACCTCGGCATCTGTAAGGCAGACCAATGAAAAAATGTTTTCAGCTTGAAGAAATAAGTTAAGGCCTAAAAAAGTATTAGAACCTACTAAGTCAATTATGCTGTGATTATTTTTCAATGGCAGCGTCACTTTTATTATGCCTGTTCTTATTTTATGAATTCCTTTGGGCAGTTGGCCAGCAACTTCAATAATTTCATTTTTGTTAAACTGTAATTTTGAGGAGGGTAATTTTGAGACCAACGCTTCAATTAACTTTCCCTCTTCCAATATTTTCTTATCCAGCTCCACGCACTAAGTTTTCACGAAATCTACATTAGACATTAGATTACTGGAGTAAATAATGACATATATCACTTTCATTTAATGTAATTGAGTAATTATACCTAGGTATTTTGTGCCGTTTTTCAATTTAATTTTTTAGTACTGGCTTGCACATTAAATAGGCTAAAGGCATGACGGCAAATGGCTATCAAATTTTATTGTCAAAGTATTTTAATTTTTTTTTGGTAGATTACAAATAGAAGCGTGTGTGAAGAGAAGATCGGTTTATAATTTATCACGTTGTGGTAATTAATCTTTTGATAGAAATGCATAAGTAACCATCGTAAGCTATGGCAAAAAGAACAACCAAAATAGCGGCATCGCTTGCTATAAAAGGAGCGAAAGAATCTCAATCTAGTTTGATTGCCTTTTTTGAAAGTTCTAGTGATAGCATCATTCTTATCGATAAAGATTTTAAAATCACTAATTTCAATTCTTCAGCTGCTCATTATAGTATAGAAATCACAGGCATGGAATTGGCGAAAGGCAGAAGCATGCTTGATTTTTCTACCTCTGCCACACACGAAGATTTTAAAAGCCACTTCAACAAAGCACTAGCGGGCGAGATTACGAGAAAGGAAATTGAGATTGGTTACCCAAATGGGAAAAGAATTTGGTGGCTGGTACAATGCATTCCATTGAAAGATGAAAATGACACTGCTATAGGGGTAGCCTTTGCCTCTGCCAATATTGATATAGCCAAGCGGTCTTCTGAAAGATTGAAGTCGCTTACGGATAATATCCCTGATGGAGCCATATATGAATATTGGATGAGTGCTGATAGAAACGAACGCACCTTCAAGTACATTAGCCAAACTGCTGAGAAGCTATTTGAATTAGACCATAGTGCCATTGTGCAAGACGGTAATTTGATTATGAATCAAATTCATAAAGAGGATATTAATTTTGTTCAAGCGGCTTCTTTACAATCTACTCAAGAATTAACAAATCTCGATATTGAATTCAGAGTAAAATTACCTTCAGGAAAAATGAAATGGATTCGTTCAAAAGCTACAATTCAAAAATTGGAGGATGAGTCTTTTTTATTGGAAGGTATCTTTTTAGATGTAACGCCTCAAAAAAATGCAGAGGAAGATAAGCTAGCTGCGTATCGCAAAATTGAAGAGTCAGAAAATAATTTGCGCGCTATGCTTAATGCTTCTACGGACAGCACTGTGTTTATTGATACAAACGGACGCGTACGTGTTATTAATGACAAGGGTATTGAACGAGTGAGGCGATTTTATCAGGGCGAGATAATAGGTGAAAAATTTGTCGATTTTCTACCCTCCTTTTCCAAAGATGAATACCTTGATTTCTTTAGCAGAGCAATAGGTGGAGAGATTGTTACTTTTGAACACGAGGCGCGATTACCCGAGGGAGTAAATTTTATGCATGGCCTTTATATGCCTGTTTTTGATACCCAAAATCGGTTGATAGGAGTTTCACAAAGCGTAACTGATGTTACTGATAGGAAGCTGGCAGAACTGGCCTTGAAACAAAGTGAAGAACGCTTTAAATTATTATATAATAAGACTCCCTCCATGATGGACTCCATCAGTGAAAAAGGAGAACTTTTAAGTGTGAATGACTATTGGCTGGAAAAAATGGGATATACCAGAGAGGAAGTAATTGGTAAAGATGCTAGCATCTTTTTAACGCAAGAATCTAAACAGCTTGCCGAGAAAAGTATAGTGAGAATTTTTTTTGAAACCGGTCGTATCGATAACGTTGAATATCACTACATCACAAAGAGTGGTAAAATTTTAATAGGCCTTCTTTCTGCTAATGCCGAGCGTGATGAAAATGGAAAGATCATCAAGTCATTATCAGTTATAAATGACATTACTGAAAAGAAAGCTTTGGAAGCAGAGCTTGAAAAACTCGC
>JANXRR010000441.1 GCA_025356795.1 Bacteroidia bacterium | reverse complement strand
GGGCCTAAAGAAAATATCTTCTAATGAACTTTTTCAAATCACTGCAGCTTCCTGGCAAAATAGTTTAAGCCCTTTGGCTTTTGTAAAACCAGATAAAGCAGCATTTGTATGTTTGTCATCGTTAACGCCAGTGGCCGAAATTGAATCTATCATCAAGGTAATTCCTCCGTCCATTCCATTGTTGGTGGTAAAATTATCAGATGCCATACCTTCACCTTTTCAAATTTCATTAGAAGATATTTTCTTTAGGCCCGAAAAGCAACCTACCGATGCATTGCGTAAACCTTGGTTGTTATCTTCCTTGAGGAAAGATTTGGAAAAAAATGAAAAGGCTGTTGAACAAATTATCATACAAAGAAATAATAGTTGGTTAACAAGCACACTTGAGTTTCAAAGATGAAGGAGAATAATTTTAGAGATCGATTTAATCAGTTACTGATCCGATGGATTTTGGTAATAGTGCCCACCGTTGTGGTTGGTTTTATCACCCTTCGCTTTTTAAATTTTTCTTATACAGCATTCAACATAGGTATTATAAGTCAAACAGTTTATTTTGGGCTAGGGCTAGTTATTTCTTATTCACTTTATCATTTTGGAGCACGTTGGCTAGTCACTTTTGTTTTGCTTTGGATTGTTTATTGGCTGTTTGAAAAGGCGATCAATCGCTTGCCGGGCGAGTTTGATGTTTTTTATACTACTGCAAAATTTCAATTGTATTCCACACTTTTTATTGTTGGTTGGGTATTCGGTTTTTTGCTTGTAAAGATCCGCTGGTCCTACATTATTCTTTTTGCAGTGTTACTTATTGCCACCTTCGTTTCCATTTCTGATACGATTGATGTGAGCCTCAATTATATATTAGTTCATGTAGCACCAGTGGTGGTTTTTGGCTTATATATGTTTTTCTTGTCGCCTATGCTAATTGGTAAAATTAAATTGGATGCAAAGCGCTCAGGTAAACTTTTGATTCGAATTGTCTTATTTGTTTTGTTGATTTTACTAGCTTTTATTTTAACAGAGAGCTTGTTTAAGAATGATCTGAAAGCAGTTGAAAGGGAATTGGCAGCACGAGGAGCCAAAGGAAATAAAGATGGATCGAATAAAGACAAAGACAATTATGATGACCGTGATGGGTTGATGGATAAAACCGATGATGGGTATCGATTAAAAGATACCATGCGGGTGAACTCCAAGATGAGTCAATCAGACAAGCTCATGTTCTGTAGCAAGCTGGATAATTATTTTCCGGATGGAAGTCCTGCACCGTTATATTTTGTCTATCACTATTTAACAAAGTACGATCCTATCAAAGAAACATTTACAAGAGACATAAATGTTCCTTCATTTGATGAGATAAAAATTGATCCCGTTGGGTTGCCGATGTATTATTCTTATACCGATACAACCATCTTTCGTAAATCAATGGGAGATAAATTTCATAAGATTGTAGAAGCGCAAGTATATCTTTCAGAAAACACGTGGAAACATTCAGTGCTAGGTCCTGCAAGTGTATTCTCTATTCAGACTATTCCCGTAGAGAAGGATTTCCAAAAGACATTCCTTTCTGCCTACAAGATTTATTCTTACGCTTCCGACCTTAACAATGCGTATTTTGTTTATAATATTTCCGCAAGTCCATCTCTTGAGCCCTTGCAAAAACAGCGGCACGATGAATTGCGAAACGTGACTGACTATAAAAAAGTAAATAAGGAGTTTACGGACTACTACACTACCTATCCAAGGGGTGGTATTTATGATTCCATAACAAAATTGGCCGAGAGTCTTGTTTCAAAAAACGCAAAGCCTGTTGATAAAGTAATTGCAGTTCGTGATTTCTTTTTGAAGCGCAATGAGAATGGCAAACGGATTTTTAGATACACGTTAAAAGCAGGAGCAGTGGATGATCCGAACATTCCAAGCTCAAAAATGCTGTATAACTTTTTGTTCAAAACACATGCAGGTTATTGTACCTACTACGCAGGTGCTTCTCTGTTTATGCTAAGGGCATTGGGCGTGCCCACCCGTTTTACCACAGGCTTTGCCACCGTTAATAGAAGTGATAAGAATAAAGGCTGGTATTGGTTTTATGCGAGTCAGGCACACGCGTGGACACAAGTTTATTTTCCGGGATATGGCTGGTTGGATTTTGATATGACCATTGGCAATGAAGATCAACAAAGTGCTCCCAAGCCCGATGGCACACCACCATTGCCACCTCCAGATCCTTGGCTTGTTCTCAGTGTGAAGGCAGAGGCTGTCGACTCAAAAGCGAAGAAGTTGGACGTATCCTTTAATAAGTTAATTTACTTTAATGAAGTGCATGAACTGAATAAGACTTTCACTAAACCCATTGATGCTTCTTTGTGCAGAGTTATGTATGATAAGCGCGATACAACTTTTGCTGCCATTCATGCAGGCGATTCCCTGATTATCGTTTCGTATAAAGATGATTCGAAGCAGATTCCAATACCAAAGGCGGGTGCTGCTATTGAGCAACAATTGCAAGGATTCCCTTCGCCAATAATTGCTGATGAAATTCATATTCAGCCAAAGGCAAAAGACAAACAGAAGAAAGATTCTGGTAAGAAGAAGTCGAAGAAAAACGAAAAGCAGATTACGGCAAAAGAGATACTCTTAGCGGCCGCAAAAATTGGTGGAGGGGTGATGTTGTTTGTCTTATTATTGCCTCTCTTGTATCTTGTATATCGATTAATTAAGATTGCATTGGCGCGTGATCCGAATGCGAAAGCGGATCAGATTTATAGAGCAGCATTATATCGTTTTCACATGTCGGGGCTAGAGCGCGAAACGGAAACTCCCCTTGATTATGCTAGCACCAGAGTAGATCCCATTCTTTCAACAAACTTTGAAGCATTTATGAGAACATATTTGCGATTGAAATACTCCAATGGAAATTTGCGCGAAGGGGATCAACAACTAATAAGTAGTTTCGATAAATCTATTAGCGCATCTATCCGAAATAAAATCGGGATCTTTAAAAGTGCGGTAAACTATTTTAATGTGTTCCGTGCCAGTCGCTTTTTTCAAACACCAAATCAAGATAACCAATCATTATGAGTAGCTCAATAAAACTTAATTCGTTAACTGATAACATTGAAACAATCATTCGCGGCAAATCCCAAGAAGTAAAATATGTAATCACTGCCCTGTTAGCTCGTGGTCATATTTTGCTAGAGGATAATCCCGGTGCTGGTAAAACGGTGTTGGCAAAAACACTTGCTCAATCCATATCAGAAGGAGCGATTGATTTTCACTCTGCCAATGGAGGCGTAGCTTTCAAGCGAATTCAGTTTACTCCTGATCTGCTTCCAATGGATTTAATTGGTTCGCATATCTTCGATGAATCCAAGAAAGATTTTGTGTTCAAGAAAGGGCCACTTTTTACGCATGTGCTACTAGCAGATGAAATCAACCGGGCTTCGCCTAAAGTTCA
>JANXRR010000387.1 GCA_025356795.1 Bacteroidia bacterium | reverse complement strand
GTACCAGCCAATCTTTCTCTTTTTGAATTGTTGTCGATTCAATTTGAACAGGCAACAACTGACGAATTGTTTGAATGCCTCTAAATAAACCAGCCGCTTTATTCGCCAGTAATTTTATTGAAGATTCATCAACAACCAATTGATAACCTTCTTCACCTAATGTTTCATCAGCTATTAAACTCAAAAAAATAAAATCCTTTTCGGGATTGGATTGGGTTGAAATAAGAAGAGGAAAACCAGTAGCTGGTTTAAGTTTATCAACCAGATAACTGGCAATAGAAGCCATTTCGGGGTCGTCTTGAGCGATGTAAATAGAAGTAGTGTTTTTAAGCTCAAAATTTTCATCGGCTTTTTCAATTGAAGAAGGTTTAGGTATGAGCGTATCAGCCATTGTTCGCTCCGCTTTCTTTTTACATGAAGTAACTAGTAAAATTGAAAGCAATAAGAAACCACTTACAAAACCAACACGTGAAGCCATAAATTTATAATTTGAGAAGTGAATATATAAAAAGTAAATTGGTTGAAGCGAAATTAAAATCTTATTTTCAAAATAGCTCTTTCAATGAGTTGGGAGCAAATGATGTAGAGTAAATTTCATTGCTTTAATTTATTCCTCTTTTTTTAATATGACAATATCTTCCATAATTCTATCCATTTCAAATCTTATTGTTCCGTTATACACGCCTCGTATTCTTCTATGTTTATCAACCAGAATAAAATTTTCTGTATGGAGAAAGTCTTTTTCATTTCCATAAAAACCGATGGAATCGCCAGCGAAATAGTGTTTCTTAGCAAGGGCATAAATAGAATCTCGGTTGCCAGTAAGCAAGTGCCATTTGTTGGTAATAATTTTCCTTCTATCCGCATATTTTTTAAGAGTGGCAACGCTATCAAAAATTGGCATTACGGAGTGTGATAAGAGCATCACTTCTGCGTCCTCGGCAAAATGTGTTTGTAAAACCTTCATATTATCTGTCATTATCGGACAAATGCTTATGCAGCTTGTGAACATGAAATTAGCAACGTAGATTTTTCCCTCCACCGTTTTTTCAGTTACCTTCTTGTTATCCTGATCCGTAAATGAAAAAGAAGGAATGCTATGAATGTCTTTGAATTGAGGGGAGCTAGCTTCAATCCACTCAGGTGTAAAATCGGGCTTAGTAAAGAAGGGCAAGGTGTCTCCTTCTTGTTTGCAGCCAAGTAGCACCAGGTATGCAAGTAGAAAGCTATTTTTTTTTATAAATTGAATCATTAGGGTTTAAGCAAAGTTTAACACCAATAGAACCATATTTTCTTCCTTTGCGCACAACGTAGTTAGCCCTCAACCTACCATCTGCCCACCACATTTGTTGACTTCCTTCTTCTTGCCCGTTAGAATAATGGAAAACTTTTGACAGTTGTCCTGAACTATACCATTCTTTGAGTTCTCCACAATAAGCATCATTAGTTACGTCAAAAATAAATTTCAACTTACCATCTTTCCACCATGCTTTGTGAACTCCTTCTTTTTTTCCATGATTGTACAATCGCTCCTCTGCAAGTTGCTTATTAGGATACCATTTTCTGGTAACACCTTGCTGCAAGCCATTTAAAAATTGAATAGCAAATGATGTATCCTTGCTTGGATACAAATGGAAAACGTGACCCGAAAAATACTTGCCTTCGTAAAACAAGGTGTCTTGATTTTTTGAGAAGTTGATATCTTCAGCATCTACGAAAGTAGTTGGAACTTTAAGTACTCCGTTTTGAAAATGATTAATATTGATCGGATCACCACAGGAGATTAAAGCTAATATAATTAATAACACGCTAAAAAAATATTGCATTTCAACCTTTATGGGGAATTTAACCATAGCAGCAGCAGAAGGTAAGGTTAAAATCAAGCAAATTATTGAGTAACCGTGCCTGAAGTACCGTAAAAACCAGACCCATTCAAGTAGGGGGCATCGGCTGTTATATGGTAATGATAGATTCCAGTGGGGTATTCATTTGTTACTTTGATATGGCCGTGATACGTATCTAAGTCAGAACTTACCAATGTTTTCCCATCTTCTTCGGGGCCATACACTGGGAAACCATCCAACAAAAATCCCATTAAAGAAGACTTAGTGGCTTTTACTGTTGTTAGGTATTTTGGTTCAACATGATAATGATACTGACCCGAATTTTGTGGATGCCCCCACCATTGATCGAAACCTGCAATCTCGTTACTGACAGCCGCTCCACCCGCAGCATATTGATTATAGAAAGGAACTCCATTCAAGGAAACACCAATTGGCCCCATAGGTGTGCTCGAATGGTTAGAAGCAACCGAAGGATTTTTAGGTATTTTAAAAGTCAAAGTTTGAGTGGATATATTATTA
>JANXRR010000380.1 GCA_025356795.1 Bacteroidia bacterium | reverse complement strand
GAAAATGCCCCCAACCTGTCTGTCAGTTATGGGCCTTCAGGTTCTGAGATCATTAAAAAAATTACCACTAACCCTCAACTTTTTACTATTCTTGACTTAACAGAATACATTGATGCTACACGGAAACATCTTCCTGTAAAGCGTCAGAATATTTCTTTTGGTTCTGCTGAACAGCTTGCTTTTATTATGGCAAAGCAAAGCGATTGGGATGAAACCTGGAAAGAATTTTTAACTGAAGATTATCGCAGAAGCGTGAAGTATCGAAAGATTATTGCCGATAATCTTGGTGCCAACTTTTTGAGTTTGGTTAAGTAGAAAGAAGTAAATATGAATTGTGAGTTCTTCCTAATTAAAGCGTAAGGTTAAAACCCCAAGCTCACAACACAGGTAAAAAGACTTCAGCCATCATACACCGAGCACTGCCACCACCGTTCCGTTCAATGGTATCAAGTGGTGAATGGATGATTAAGTTATATCCTTCAATTAACTCTATTTGAGCTTTTGTTAAACAATGAAATGCTTGCGAAGACATAACTAAATTTTTTTCTCCTTTGTTATTATTCACTTGAAGCATGTTGCCAGCAAAGTGATTCATTTGATTGAACGTGATTTCAATAATCTCCTTGCGGGAATTTTTAATTCGATCTATTACTGATTTCCTCTCCATTTCATCTCGAACTGAATCGAGGCAAATCACCACATATTGATCGGCCACACACATCATTACATTTGTGTGATAGATCTCTTGGCCGTTCATATCCACGGAAGTGAAGGCTTCAATTGAATAACCGCTTGCTTCTTTAAATTTTCCTAACGCCATTAAAGTTGTTCTCGGTGAAAGACATGCATACGCAATCTTGTTCTCACGATCTAGCACCATGCTACCTGTGCCTTCTAAAAATTCATTTTCATTTTCCAGTGCCGATAGATCATGAATGGTTTTTACTTCAAATTTCTTTTTGATGGTTTCAATTACGTGTGGCTTTCTTTCTTTCCGCCTATTCAACGCAAACATAGGGTAAAGAAAAAGCGAACCATCGCTGTGGAAAGAAATCCAATTGTTAGGAAAAATAGAATCAGGTGTGTAAGGAGTTGGCGTATCGTTGATCACCATAACGTTCACTCCATGCGCTTGAAGTTTAGCTATGAATGAATCAAACTCATGCAGTGCCTTCTCTTGTGCATCAACATCATTTTGTGCTTGAAAGGCATTGTTAACTGCCGTCTCCGTATTGAAAGAAAAATTGACTGGGCGGATCATTAAAAGATGAGAGGTTGTTTGCATGGAAGATTGAGTTATAGGTTACATGTTACCATTGCATCAAAACTGGTGTTGTTATTTTTCTTTATGGAATCAATTAAAATCCCGTTCAAGTAATAGATAGATACATCCACACCAAAGATATCCTTCAGGTAATTGATTGTAACCTTCGGCATTCGTTTTACTGTTTATTATTGACTGCGCTTAACTGACAACCAACTCATCCCTCAATATTGGCATACTCATGCAATGAAATCCGCCACGAGCTCTTGATAACTCTGCAGATGGCATCGTGATGATAGTATCGCCCATCGTGGCGGGATCAATTGCTCCACTCTCCGCTTGTTCAATAAAATTATGTGCGTGGATAACATTAAATCCGTTTTCACGGAAGGCATCAATAGTCTTGTCGTTTCTATCATAGCCTAATACAACTCCTTCTTTAAGTGCTAAAAGGTTGCAAGAGTCAGTCCACTGTTCACGTGCATCGTACGGAAAAATATTATTGCCAGAAAAAATGATTTTCACTTTACCTTTCACGCCTAAATCTACTTGGCTGATATTAACCAACAAGTCTTCAAGGCTTTCAAAATAAACGGGGCTTTCAAGCGAAGCTTTAGAAAATTGAATAATTTTCAATTCGTCTTCTTTTTTATTGGGCTCAAGAATGCGTTGCACGGCATCTTCGCCTTCATGCTTAATTGCCTTGCGGGAAAAGTTACCGAGCATCACCCACGTGTCCCTCCGCACTTGCGTGAACACCGTATCAATGTGCATGTAATCGCGCTTCTTCGGAATTTTCACAAGTGTGATTTTAGAAACCACATTCTTTTCGAATAATGTTTTTATCACTTGGTGAGCGGCTTCCATACTAGTGCGCTCACTTACGCCCACAAGAAGGTGATCTTTGCTCACTGTCATTACATCACCACCCTCAAGAGTTACTTTCTTTTCATCGCCATCTTTTGGTAACAAGAAATGATGTGCCGTTTCCTTAAGTTCAATAATGTTGCTTTTCAAATCCTTGAAAAAAGGATGGTTGAAGAAAATATATTTTACCAACAACGCTTCCCGCGTTCTTGCCTTTTTGGCGGGTTTGTTCAGTAAAACATAATTGTTAATGACCACACCTATATCACGTGTGAAAATGAAATTGGGTATAGGTGCAAAAATCATTTGGTCATCGGGCAACATGCCACTGATAAATACTTTCGTTAAATGATGTGGCGAAAGTGTTAGCAAGTATTGTTGCGTTTCAAACGTGCAGCCTTCAATAGCGCAAGTTGAAGCCACAAGTGTAGATTTTATGGAAGCATCTTCTAATATTTCGCTCAATAAGGTTTGTAGTTCAATCACTTTATCAGATTTGAAATAGCCGGGCTTTCCAGGTTTGTAAAATTCGCGGTTGGCCTGTTCACTATCTACGGCTTTTACTTTG
>JANXRR010000351.1 GCA_025356795.1 Bacteroidia bacterium | reverse complement strand
TCGATAGCTTCGCTCGCCAATCGCTTCATATCCGAAAGCAAATTATCGCGGTGCGATTCAAAATTTTTATACGTTTGTGCCAACTCTTTTAACCTTTCTTCCATTTCCTCTAGCATTTGCTTGGCAATAGTCTCGGCTTCTTCAAGTATATTTCTTGCTTTTGCTTTCGCCTCATTCATAATTGCCTCCGCCTTCATATTGGTTTCGCGCATGTGAAGGTCAGCGGTTTTGGTGGCCTGTTCTATCATGTTTGAACCCGTATCTTCGGCAGTTTTTAAGGTACGGTAAAGAGAGCCCTCTACTTCTCGAAGTTTCAACACTTCCCGCTCTGCAGCTTCTAGTTTAAAGCGCATTTCTTTCACGTCATCTTGTGTGCGCTCCCACTCTTGCGAAAGGGAGGATAGAAAGGCGCTTACTTCTTCTTTGTCGTAACCGCGTAAGGCACGTTCAAATTGTTTTTGACGGATCTCGAGTGGAGTAATCTTCATAGGAAGAGTGAGTTAATAGTTTAAAAAATGAAACCCCAGAAATTCGGTTTAAAGATAGTTAATAAGGTTTAAATCAGCACAATGAAAAATCACTTGAATTTAACTTGCCTTTAGCCAATCTTACCTCCTTATATTTTGTAGAAACATATCCACACTTAAATGTTCTTATTTCTCAACGCTTTTCATTCAGCCTATGGCAACAAGTATTTGTTATGGGGCATAAAAATTTTATAAGATCATAATAAATTAACCCTAACAAAAAGTACATGAAAAATTTATTAAAGAATGCCTCGTTTTCCCTTTTGATGATCATGGCGTTAAGCACCGCTACCTTTGCATCGTCAACTCACTCAGAAATTAATGTGTCTTCCGAAACGCCTGTAGATCAATTAAGATTAACTAAACAATCGCTAGAAGGTAAAGTCTCTGATACCAAAACATTATCAAGAAAAGAGAAGAGAAGCTTGCGACATGAACAAAAACAGATGAAGAGTAATTCAGGTGGTGGCATTTATATTTCGGCTGGTGCTGTTATTCTTATCCTCATACTCATCTTGATATTATAATTTTCTTTTCCAAAATACGTCTGGCTTTTAAAGTCAGTCTGACAATAGATCTGCGGTAGCGAAGCATGAGGTGCAAATTATTGTATCTCATGCTTAAACTTCCAATGACTGATCAATCGATCGTCACTTGCGCTTAAGAGTTCAAGGCCGCTATTTATCCAAAGGAGTTTATTTACTGACGTACCATGGCCTGAATGCCTGGCCTTATCTACTACCTTTAAAAGTTGAAGTTCGTCATTCTTCCAAATCTTAACTGCTTTATCCATGCTACCGGAGGCAACGTAATTTCCATCGGGACTAAAAGCGAGATGATTGATAGCGTATAGATGAGCCGCTACTTCTTGTTTCAATTGATACCCATTTTCAACATCCCAGTTTTTGATTCGCGCATCGCGAGAGCCGCTCAAAAGCGTTTTATGGTTAGTTGAATAAGCCAATGTGAATACTGAATTTTGATGCGCTTTCCATTCATGTTTTTTTTTGTAGGATCTCAAATCAAAAACACGAATAAAGTGGTCACTATAGCCAATTGCCACCTCGTATGTCAGGTGATTAATGGCTATTGCTCGTGCACTTTTCGATGACTCAATGATTCGTGAAAGTATAGTCCACGTGTGTATATCTACAATGGTGAGCGAGCCATCGCCAGAAGCAATAAAAAGTTGATCTTTATAAGATTTTATATCGAAGATGGCAACATTCGAAAGCTTAATTGATTTTAACTCTTTGTTATTTTGCCAATCCAACACATGAATGCCTTCATAATTTTGGCCTGCCACTACTACACTTTGTTCGCACAAAAAATGAAGTGCATAAATTGAATTCGGAACTTTGGCAATCACCTCGCCAAATTCCGGATGGTGTAAATCCCATTTTACCACTAAGCCATCACCACCAGCACTAAAGAAAAAGCGGGGATCGTTGCTCACTTCAAGTGAGTAAACACAATCTGTATGACCTATAAACGAATGAAGCTTTTCAACTAAAATTTTTGAATGCATTCTATCTTTGCAGTTCTTTGTATAATGATTGCGCGCAAACCTAATGCAAGATCATGATTCAATGGCTCTTAGCAAAATAGAATGTAACAATGAAGGTGGGTGGGCTTTGTGGCATATTACTGAATCTATTGATGCCCTGACTTTTTTAATTAAATCAGAACTATGTCCGGTTGAAATTATTACTCCTAAAAAGAAGCTGGAATGGTTAGCTAGTCGAGCGCTCATTCAACAACTTTCAGAAAAAGTTGGCCTTCCCTTCAAAGGAATCTATAAAGACGAATTTGGCAAGCCATTCTTAAAAAACAATTCCGCTCAAATTTCTTTATCACATTCCTATCCTTATGTGGCAGCACAACTTCATTTTAGTATTGCCGTGGGCATTGATATTGAGCTGCCTTCTGAAAAATTACTGCGGGTAGCACATCGGGTTTTTAGCGCAGCTGAGCAACAAGATGCCGGAATTAACCTCACTAAAAATTGTGTTTATTGGTGTGCTAAAGAAGCGTTATACAAGCTTTATGGTAAACGTGGAATTTCGTTCTCCGAGAATATAAAGGTTGAACCATTTTCTTTAATGAACTTTGGAGAATTGAACGGCATGGTGTTGACACCCAAAACCAAAATAGAGGTAGCTTTATGTTACCAAATTGAAAAAGACAATGTAGTAGTTTATACAAAATTTTAAATACATGCGACTTATATCATTTCTGGCTTTTTCTTTCCTGTCTTTTCAATCAGGAGCACAAACAATCAATGATTTCAAGCTATTGGATGTGGTAAGCAATGATTCAATTGCACTAAAAGACTATCATAAAAAACAAGGAGTAGTCATTATTTTCGTGAGCAACGAATGTGCTTTTGACAATTTCTACAATGGCAGAATAAAATCACTTGTTGAAAGCTATTCTGATAAAATTCAATTTCTATTGATAAACTCCAATCAAGAGCCGGAAGAATCGATGGAGCGAATGAGAGAGGCTCTTGCCAAAAGGAAAATAAATGCTTATTACTTAGCCGATAAGAATCAAGTAGCCTTGCATGTGTTGGATGCAAAAAAAACTCCAGAAGTATTTTTATTGCAGTCAAC
>JANXRR010000350.1 GCA_025356795.1 Bacteroidia bacterium | reverse complement strand
ATTGAATAATGCTCCCATCATCACCAGCGTGGGTAGACAATTTCCAGTCGAGCTTCGTTATGTTACTGACGAACAGGATACACCTATCTCAAAGCGAATGGTGCGTGCAATAGTAAAAGCATGGAAAGAATGCAAGGGCGATATCCTTGCGTTTTTCCCCGGAGCTGGTGAGATAGTAAGAACCCAACAACTGATCGAGGTCGAGCTTTTAGATGCCAGTATCCATCCATTGTTTGGAGATTTATCATTTGCAAAACAACAAGAGGCGATAATGCCAGCTACCTCCGGCCAGCGAAAAATAGTATTGGCAACTTCTATTGCAGAAACTTCACTTACCATTGAAGGTATTATGGTGGTAGTTGATTGTGGTTATTCACGAGTACCTCGTTTTGATCCTCGCAGTGGGTTGACTCGTTTGGAAACTATCCGCGTAAGCAAAGATGCTGCCGACCAACGGGCCGGGCGCGCGGGTAGATTAGGGCCTGGAGTTTGCTATCGCTTGTGGACTGAAGTCATGAACATAAACTTAGCATCGAATCGCACACCTGAAATTTTGGAAGCAGACCTTGCCTCCGTTGTGTTGGAATTAACCCAATGGGGAATCAAAGAGCCTAGTAAACTTCAATGGATAACGCCACCGCCTAAGGGTACATGGGGCCAAGCTATAGAGTTGCTAACTCAGCTTAATGCGTTGCAAGAGGGGCGCATTACGGACCGAGGAAGACAATTATTGCAATTGCCTACGCATCCGCGCATTGCCCATTTATTGTTAGAGGCCAAAAATGAAAAAGCACTTGCTTCTGATCTTGCTGCCATATTGGAAGAACGTGATCCATTGCCAAAAGCAACAGGAGCTGACCTAACGTTGCGATTGGAAATGCTTCGAAGGTGGCGGAGTGGCGAAAAAATTCCAGTTGAAAAAAATAGATGGGAGAGGATAGAGAAATTGGCTGCTACATGGAGAACACTTTTGAAAGTAGCGATAGATAACTCCATGCCACAAGGCCACGCGATAGGGAAACTACTTACACATGCTTACCCTGAGCGCATTGCTAAACAAATTGATAAAAATTCGGAACGCTATAAATTGGCCAATGGTAGAATAGCTAAGCTGCCACACCATGATCCACTTATGCATGAGCCATGGCTTTCTGTGGCTCAGTTGGATTCAGGAAGTGACGAAGCTAAAATATTTTTGGCTGCACCGGTAGATCCAAAAAAGTTGGGTGCTTTGGCCAAGCAAACGGAATCCATTCAATGGGATGAAACCCGTGGAATGATACTAACCACTATCGACAAACGAATTGGAAACCTCATAATTGAAACTAAGCCATTTCATAACGTTACAACAGCAGGCAAAGTTGAAGTGTTGTGCAAAGTCATTGCTAAAGAAGGTTTGAAAATGATCGGCTGGAATGAGCCGCAAGAGGAATGGCAAAGGCGTATTTTAAGTATGAAAATATGGAGACCTCACGAAGCATGGCCTGATGTAAGTGATCAACATTTGCTGCAAACTCTTGCTGTGTGGCTTTCGCCCTACATTGAGCAAGCAAATAAAAAAACTGACTTATTGCGACTAGACTTAGATTCTATCCTTGCGGGAATAATACCTTGGAACTTAATCAACAGTTTGGAAAAATTCGCTCCCAAAAAGTTAAAAGTACCGAGCGGGTCGTTAATTCAACTTCAATACTTTATGAATGGGCAACCACCTGTTATGGAAGTACGCTTGCAGGAAGTTTTTGGATTAACGGAAACACCCACCATCAATGAAGGCCGAACTAAAGTGCTGATGCACTTACTCTCACCAGGCTATAAACCCGTGCAAGTAACACAAGACTTGCAAAGCTTTTGGCAAACTACTTATCATGATGTACGCAAGCAATTGCGCATGCGATACCCTAAGCACTCTTGGCCTGAAGACCCATGGACTGCCCAAGCGGTGAGGGGTGCAAAGAAGAAAGGAGGTTAGTAGGTCGAAACTATACTTCAAACTTCTCTGCAGATGAATGCTTTAACGGTTCATCAAAATCAAAGGGAGCATCGGCTGGATCAAGTAAGGAACCCTCTGGCACAGTAGGATAAATTTCTTCAAATGTTTTGACGGTATTCATAAAAACCCTTCTATACACGTGACTTCTGTTAATTTCATCAGGATGACTTAAGCCAGCGGCACCCATCAATTCAACAAAACTTTCTACTGTATTTTTATGAAAGTTAGCAACGCGTACTTTTTTATCTTCTACTACTAATCCTTTCATGTAATAAGGATCCTGGGTGGCCACTCCAGTAGGGCAGGTATTTTTATTACATTCTAATGCTTGTATGCACCCAAGTGCCATCATCATGGCACGAGCGCAATTGGTAGTATCTGCACCAAGAGCCATAGCGCGTAAAATGTGAAAGCCAGTTAATATTTTACCCGAAGCTATTAATTTCATTTCTTTGCGGATGCCAAAGCCACGCAGAGCATTGTCCACAAAGTCAAGTGCATCCATCAGTGGCATACCCACAAAGTTAGTAAACTCTGGGGGCGCAGCACCTGTGCCGCCCTCACCTCCATCTATTGTAATGAAATCAGGATATATTTTAAGTGTCACCATTGCTTTGCAAATAGAAAGAAACTCTGCCTTGCGACCGATGCAAAGCTTAAAGCCTACGGGCTTTCCACCCGAAAGGTCACGCAATCTTTTTACGAAAAGGACGAGCTCTGTGGGGGTTGAAAAGGCACTATGGAAAGGAGGGGAGAACACTGTTGTTCCAGCTTTTACCAAACGAATAGCGGCAATTTCGGGCGTGTTTTTGGCAGCCGGAAGTATGCCCCCATGGCCAGGCTTGGCTCCTTGCGATAGTTTTATTTCAATCATTTTAACGGATGGCTGGATTGCATTCTTTTGAAAAGCATCATCAGAAAATTTTCCATCTTCGGTGCGCGCACCAAAATAACCAGTTCCCACCTGCCAGATGATATCTCCAGTGGGTGCTAAATGGTAGGGGCTCAATCCTCCTTCTCCCGTATTATGAGCAAAGCCTCCAATCTTGGCCCCACCGTTCAATGCAAGAATAGCATTTTGACTTAACGACCCAAAACTCATAGCCGAAACGTTAAGAACACTCATGTTGTATGGCTGTTTGCAGTCGCTGCCGCCAAATTTTACGCGTGGATTGTGATCCATGGTATGAAAATCCTTGGGGGCAATGGAATGGGTCATCCATTCATAACCTTCGGCATACACATTCAATTGTGTGCCGAAGGGAATGGTGTCAATTTGTTTCTTGGCACGTTGATAGATCACCGATCGCTCATTGCGATTGATAGGTGCGCCATCAGTATCTGATTCAATAAAGTATTGATAAATTTTTGGACGCAAGTCTTCAAATACATACCTCAGTCTTCCTGCCAATGGGAAGTTTATTTTAATGGATTGTTTGGTTTGCACCATGTCTGCAACACCCATATAAATAAGAGGGGCAATAAAGATGAAAGCATACAAAGAATCAATCCAAAAGAAGGATGCTATAATTACCAGAAGAGTAATTAGGATACTAGCAATAACAAACTTGGTTCTCATGAGTGGTTAGGTTTGAGGTAGTGGGGAAATTTAGAGAAATAATTGATAATGAGCAACCACTAATTGATATGGCTATAAAGCACTTGTATTACTAAGTGTTATTTATCCATTTCAAATTTACTTACGCAACTTTCATCTGAATCAGCCCTTTGTTTTTATGTACTTTCAATTCAAAGAAATTGAGCATTACAAAGTTCATTCTGTTTTCCGCCAGCTGCGGCTGATCTGTCTGCGATCTGAAAACAGTAAGGTCTAAAACGGCTTGCAAAAACTGCTCACGTAAACAGAGCTCTTTGATCCATTGCTTGAAAACATTAGACCAATCGTTTTTATACTTCTCGAAATGATCGGTACCATCCCATAAAAATTCAAGTTGACTGTCACCATACTTGAAGCGATAAACCCCTGCCAGCAATTGATAGAAGGAGTTTAGCTCGGTTAGGTCAGCTACTTTA
>JANXRR010000338.1 GCA_025356795.1 Bacteroidia bacterium | reverse complement strand
GCCCCTCTTTTTTCGTATAAGCATCAACCTTATTGCTGACAAGTTGCTCTCCAGCAGAGCTTGCTTCTTCTTCAGGCTGACGCGATAAGTCTAACGATTTATTCTAACAAAGTCACCAACTATTTTTCAGTACATTGCCTTTAAAAGAAGAGCAATATAAAAGATTGGAGGGCTTGAAAAACCATTCGGGTAGAAGCAAGTAATGTAAACCTGCTATTGACGAGGTTCACTTGAATCTCGTCAATAGTTGTTAGTCTAAAACATTGATCGTTACCCAATACCGGTAGGCCACTAATACCTGATCAATTTTAGAGAGCTTAGTGAAATCTCTTTTACTGTAGCGCGGAATTATTAATCTATTAATTCTGGCTAAGATTTTAAAAATCAATTTTTTCATGTGTTAAATGAGTTCTTTTTTAAACAACGCAATAGCTCTGCCCCACGCCAGTTTAGCGGCTGTTTCATTGTAGCGTGTGGGAGCGGTGTCGTTATGGAAAGCGTGTTGCGCACCTTCATATACAAATAGTTCATAGCGTGTTGCTGCTTTTTTCAAGGCTTCTTCATACATGGGTATTCCCGCATTCACACGCTCATCCAATCCACCGTAGTGAAGTTGAACAAATGCTTTTATTTTCGGAACATCTACAGCTTCAGGCTGACGGCCATAGAAGGGAACGGCCACTTTTAGCTCAGCAACATTTACTGCCAATTGATTGGCCAATGCTCCGCCCCAACAAAAGCCGATGCATCCAAATTTATTTGTAGAATCATCCCTGGTTTTTAAATAATCAAAACCTTTGATAAAGTTTTTAAGGTTTTTAGCTGTATCTAATTTTGCGAAGAGTTCACGGGCCTGGTCTTCATTAGCGGGCGTTCCTCCGTGTGGTGAAAGTGCATCAGGCGCAATGGCCAAAAAACCTTCTAATGCCATTCTTCTGGTTACATCTTCGATATGTGGATTCAATCCTCGGTTTTCATGGATTACCATTACCGGAGGATACATCCCTTTTTTCTTTGGTCGGGCAATGTAGGCTTTCATAGTAGTTTCGTCACCAGCGTAGGTTATTCTTTCGGTAACTAGTCGATCATCCTCTTGTTCAATAGTTGCGGCATGTGCATAGTTTACCTCCAACAACGGTAGTATAGCCGTGGCCGCAGCAGTGCTGCCCGTCAGCATGGCAAGTTTTTTTAAGAATTCCTCGCGGCTTAAGGGTTTATGGGTGTACTCGTCAAAGAGATTTATTATTTTTTGATCCATAGTAATCAGTTAAAGCTGATTAAGTATAAGGATTTTTTTGATTTGGTAACATGATAATGTGATGAAAGGAAAAATAAGATGAAAGATTTTTAACTAGATTTCATATCTAAAATTCCTATCATGATCAAACCAAAAACTCGTGTCAGATGGGTTTTGTCGAAAATCTATTTGTTGGCTTTCACCTTAATTAGACAAGCTCAATTAAGATCTTGGAGTTCGTTTAACAATCCCGGCATTAGAAAATGCTACCAAAGCAAGTTTACTAGCAGCATTCCTAACAACCCAAATACAATACTCACGTGCACAAACAGTAAAATCTTTTGGTAGTTGAGTCGATTGCTCCATGCTATGTTTTGATCAAACGGATCGAAGGCCAATGCAATGCCTAAATCAACTAATGCGCTTGAAATATCCTTTGATAGAAGAAAGTAAATACCCAACGACACCAATCCTACATATAAAAATCGGTTAAAGGGAAAAGCCCTTTTGGATGGATTAGTGTTTTGATTAATTATAGTCATGACTTTAATGGTAAGGTTTTACACTATTTACTTTTGCCTTGGTCTGCTGCCATTAAGAAAAGTGACATGGAGCTTGCGCAAAGACCTACCAAACCTACTATTTCTGCTGTCTTAAGATCATTGTTGCCTATTACAGTAAATACTGCCATCAAGAAGATAAACCCACTTGCAAGGCCAACGGGTGGCGCATACTTCCCGCTGATTAATTTTTTTTTGTTCTTTTCCATAACTTCTTTTTCCAATGAGTAGAAGTCATCCACCAAAAATTACAGAAGAATGACAGTTAATTTCCTCTTTAAAAATACACTTCTTTCCCAGTGTTAAACAAACTAGAATTACCTTGCGCTCCATTTTTTAGTTATGGAAAAGCAACAACGATTTGTCTTGATTTTAATACTTGGGCTATTATCTGCTATAGGGCCATTTTCTATCGATATGTATTTGCCAGGCTTTCCAGCCATTGCAAAGGATTTAAATACTACTGTTGATTATGTTTCTTATTCGTTGGCAAGCTTTTTTATTGGGATTTCTTTTGGTCAATTGATTTGTGGCCCGCTGTTAGATCGCTTCGGTAGAAAATGGCCGCTCTACATTGGGTTGATCTTATACATTTTTGCTTCCCTTGGATGTGTTTTCTCCACTTCTATTGAAGCACTTGTTGTATTCCGATTTTTCCAAGCTTTAGGAGGCTGTGTTGGCAGCGTGGCACCACGAGCAATTATTCGCGATGTGTTTCCATTAAACGAGAACGCTAAGATATTTTCGTTGATGATTTTAATTTTGGGTGTATCGCCCATTCTTGCACCCACCATTGGCAGTTATACAATCGCCATGTTCGGCTGGCCCTCGGTTTTTATTATTTTAACAGTTGTAACAGGATTGCTTTTAATTGCTGTTATATTTTGGCTTCCCGAAAGTAAGCAACCTGACCCTACATTTTCGCTTAAGCCGAAACCCATTTTATTGAGTTTTTACGCTGTTTTAAAAAACTCTCAGTTTTATACGTATGCTTTTACGGGGGCTGTTGCCTCAGCCGGTTTGTTCGCCTACTTATCAGGTTCGCCTTTTGTATTTATGCAGATGTATAGAGTTACTGAACAGCAGTACGGTTGGATATTCGCACTAATAGCTTCGGGCTTAATTGCAAGTAGTCAATTGAATACCTACTTATTGCGAACGTATAAAAGTGAACAGATCATGACCACACTTTTAATTATTCAAACAGGTATAGGCTTCGTGCTTTTTGCGGGAAGTTTCTTCGATGTTCTTGGCCTTTACGGAACCGTTGGCTTAATCTTTTTATTTCTAAGTTGCCAAGGTTTTAGTTTCCCCAATTCTGCCGCTTTATCAATGGCTCCCTTTAGTAAAGAAGCAGGAAGCGCTTCCGCATTGATGGGTGCTATTCAAATGGGGCTCGGTGCTTTAGCTGCTGCCCTCGTTGGGTTTTTGAATGCAACCACGGCACTTCCTATGACGGGCGTAATGGCAAGCTGCACTGCCATTGGCTTATTGATCTTATTACTTGGTCAACGCAAAATCAAGTTTGAAGCAAAAAAAAGAGTAGTGCAAGAGCAAGTATTTGCTCAATTGGAAGAGTATTAAGTTATGCCTTTTCTCATTTTAACCCGCTACTTTCTACTTCCCATAAATTTCATTCAAGATTCCCGCCAAGCGCACGCCTGCTTTAAGGATTCTCTCTTTCACTAAGGATAGATTTTTGTAAGAATATTTGTAAGAAAGATTTCCATCGCCAATAGTATAAACTGGTTTCCGATAACTCATCGATTCGTTTGCCCAATCGCGAACGGTTGCTTTTTGCAACAATGCAACTTCAAGAGCGTCAGGTTCGCCAAGCCATTGTGCAAGTTCGGTGTAGCTTAGTCTGGTATCATCAATCATATCGCTATCCCACACACGGTGCAAGTTCGATTCGTTTCTAAACCATTTAACTTTCACTTTATTGCCACCTTGATCATCGCAGCATCCTACATGCAAAGGCTGGTGGATATCGCCCACTAGGTGAACAAGCATTTTTATATGCTCTCTTTCTTCCTTTGTTGAAAGACCATGGGTTTTAAGTTCTTTTACAATTCGTTCAATTGTCATGATCACATCTCCATTCACGTTCTTGGTTGACTGTTCATAAGTTTGACCCTCTTGAATGGTTACCCAGTGCCAATCGGCTGTGTAATTGTAAGTTGAATCGGATCTAATTTCATCCATCCATGTGCTTACCATGGCAAGCGATTCTTGATTTAATAGTTTCTTTATTTTCTTCTTAGCCTTCGCATTCAGATAATGGTTGGCAATCCAGCCAGAAGCACGATGGCCAGTTACACCCCAAGCAAAAGAGTGAAAAGTTATAATTGAAAAAATCAAATAAGCTGTAAACTTCTTCATGGATAATTTTTGTTGACTAGGCGCAATATGTGATTAATTGGTTCATATGCCATTTCTTATCAATTATTTAAAGGTTAAATTTGATAAACGGTTATGGAAAAGACGATAAAACTCTCAGCTATTTTAATAGCCAATCAGTTGGATATCAAGAGTATTAAATCATTTTTTGATATCAAACCTTTTGC
>JANXRR010000315.1 GCA_025356795.1 Bacteroidia bacterium | reverse complement strand
CAAAGATGTAATCACGATGATGAAAATAGTGGCAGTGCCCGCAGATTGAAAGGCTACTAGCCCAAGAGGAAACCAGGCCAGTGGAGATACGGGTTTCAAGATTTGAACAATGGGATAAAAAACCTTCCTACAAAAATCATTTGCACCCATCAGTAACCCAATCGGTATGGCAATCAGTGATCCTAATAAAAATCCAGTGAACACCCGGCCAAGCGAACTAACTAGTTGCAACCCTATGCCTTTGTCATTTGGCCCATAGTTATAGAAGGGATCTTTCACCAATTCCCAAAATACTTTAGATGTTGCTGTTGGATTCGGTAATTCGCCTTTGGTTATAATACTTATTCCATACCAGCCTACTACCATTAAGGTAAAACCAAGTAATGTGTACAATAACCCAACAAACTTAGAAGCAGTTTTTTTCAAAAATGCTTGCGCCCCCAATGTTGAAAAAGAAAACGAATTTTCTTTTTCAACTACAGATGAAACGGTTAATGCGTTCTTCATGCTTCTATTGATTTGTTAGTGCAACAGTCTTCAAATAATCTGATGGATTTGTGGGATCGAATTTAGCTTTATCTAAATCAATTGAAAAGGGTTTCATGTCGTCTTCGGGTATTTTAATCTTCATGCTAGCAGCAACTTCTTTGTATAGATCTTGCAAAATGATTTTATCAGCAATGGCTTTATAGTCGGGAGCTTCTTTCAGGTAATCGAAACGCACGTATTGACTCATGAACCAAATGGCATGTGACTTTCGAGGAAAATTTGTTTCACCGTTTCTGTGAAACAGCATGTAGTTGTCAGTGTATATTTCTGTTCCTTGGTCACAACCAAGATTATAATCGCCCATCAGCCTTGCTTCGATTACATCTGCAGGAGCATTTACATAAGGAGCCTTGCCTATAATTTCTGCGGCTTTCTTTCTGTTTGCACGGCTGTCTAGCCATTTGCAGGCTTCCATCACTGCCTTCATAACATTTTTTAAATCTTCCCTCCTGCTTTCACTAAATTGCTTATTGACCACCAATGCTTTTTCAGGATGGTGTTTCCAAATATCTTGCGATGAAATTTCCGTAAAGCCAACACCTTGTTTAACGGCCACACCATTCCATGGCTCGCCCACGCAATAGCCATCCATATTTCCCACCTTCATGTTGGCAACCATTTGTGGTGGCGGAATGGTGATGATTTTCACAGCCTTTTGATTGACCCTTGCTGCCGCTAACCAGTAGCGTAGCCAGATGTCGTGTGTGCCTCCTGGAAACGTCATTGCGAAAGTCACTTCTTTTTCCGCTTTAAGCTTGGCGCCAACAACGGGGGCTATTTTATTGATTTGCTTAAAGCCCACCTTTCCACAAAAATCTTTTGATAAGGTGATGGCCTGACCATTATTGTTTAACACCATAGCAATTCGCATTTCAGAACCTTCCTTTCCTCCCACACCTGTATACACTGAAAAAGGCATGCTGAATAAACAATGTGCACCATCAAGTTCGCCAGTCAAAATCTTGTCACGCACATTCGCCCACGATGCTTCCTTGGATATTTCAACATTGACACCATATTTCTCAAACAGACCAAGCTCCTTAGCCATTACTAAGGGCGCACAATCTGTTAATGGAATAAATCCGAGATGGATCACTTGTTTCTCCGTGGTGGTAACAACAGGGGCAGCTGACGCAAGGATTAGCAAGAGTATTGGTGCTAATATGCTTATTGTGAAATTTGTTTTCTTGTTAATTAAATTCATATATTCTATGATTTAGAGGTTAGTAGTTTTATATGTAATTTATTTGAAAATGAATTCTGGCTTTATGGAGATCATGAGGTAAGCCCAGTTGGAATTCTTCTCCGTGTTCTTTAAATTTTTTACATTCACCGAGGTGAGTGTAGCCCCTGAGAATATCGTGCAATAGCCACCTTCCATAGTAATCATTTTGGTAAGTGCATAGTTAAATACAAAATCGATTTCAGTGCCCAACGCTTTGTCAAGCTGAATTCCTTTTTCATCTTTTACTGCATTGGCTAATTCAAAGCGATGAACATCCAACGAAAGTGTCAAATTGTCTTTTGCTTTGTACTTAGCTTTCAAGTAATAATCCGTCAATCCACTTGATCCAAAACCATCAGCCACGTAGAAGTAATCCATAAAGCCCCAGAATTTATGAGGGGTGCCATACAAGGGATCAAAGCGTTTATATTTTTTTGATGGATCAGAACCATCGTTTCCTGAAGTAATGTCAACGCCAGGGCCAATACCAAATTTTCTTCCCACGGCATATTGGGTAGACAAGGAGATAAAATATTCATCTAATGATGTTCCATCACGATACTCACCGCCTTGGTAGAATGCACTGGCCGCAAAACCCACCTTCCTAAGAGCGGTGCCAAACAGATTGGCACCTAGAGTATATCGGCTCCATGCCCCTTGCTCATAGATGGGAGTTTTCTTTGATGCATCAGCCACAGCAAAATGATATTTACTAAAGTCATCCTTAAAAGCTAAGAAGGATGCGTTACCAAAATGAAGCTTCTTTGCTACGTATAAAAATTGCATTGTTTTATACATGGCACTCATGCCATTGGTGCTGGCGGCATAGCCTGTAGGAACGCCATTGTAAACAGTATTAGATTTCCGTTCAGCATTCTGATTGAAGGCTACACCTAAGTGGGCTGTCCACCCTTTGTGGTCAAATTTGAGTAAAGCCGCATCGTGCCTGCGAGCTTGCTGTAACCAATCTAAATTTCCCAACAACCGTGAATCATCATAGAGCAATTCTTGCCGTCCAATTTTTAATGTAAAATTTTTGATGACCTTACCGGTATCAATCAGGCTTAACTCTCCCCAAGCCTCGTGTACCATAAATCCATCATTGGCGTCAACTGTTACTCTGTTTATCGAAGACGCATCTTGCCCCCACACACGCACATCTTGTAGCGAAGTATAGAGTTTGTAACGATAGCCAGAGTATCCAAAATTAAGTCGCGATCGTTGTGAGGTA
>JANXRR010000341.1 GCA_025356795.1 Bacteroidia bacterium | reverse complement strand
TCAAGAAGTTGTATTGTTGATCAATGGTAGTTCGGCCATATTCGTAGTTGAAGAATAAATCCAACGTAATGCCTTTATAAGAGAAGGTATTAGTTAAACCACCATAACTCTTAGGTTGGCGCGAACCAAATACTCTTCGATCGGCAGCTGTAGGCAAATAGGTGATATTATCATTTATATCATACCACATTGGTCTTCCTGTAGCAGGATTAACTCCAGCATACTTCGAAGTATAAAAAGAGTTGATTGGTGACCCAACTCTTATTGTTGGATCGCCAGGTAATTCCTGAAGATCATCAAAAAGTTTGTTCACATAGTTCCTGTTAAACGAATAGTTAAAATCGGTTTTCCAAGTAAAACCATTCCAATCTACATTAACAGTCCTCAGTTCAAATTCAATACCTTGGTTAATTACTTCACCTACATTGTCAGCATATGAATCATATCCACTTATCCACGGTGTTGGCCTGAAAAGCAACAGATTTTTAGAAGTTCTACGATAGGCATCAACCGTTAATTCTACTCTGTTATCAAACAATGAAATATCCAACCCTGCATTTACGGTTTGGTTAGTTTCCCAACTAAATTTAGTGTTGGCAAGGCCTGACGGTCGAATACCCGGAGTACCATTATAGTTAACATTGGTACCTCCTGTATAGAGCGCTCGAGCAGCAAAGTCTCCAATATCATCGTTTCCAGTTTCACCGTAAGATGCTCTCAACTTCAAATCTGACAAGAAACTTACGTTCTTCAAGAAATCTTCTTCTTTGGCAATCCATGCTGCAGAAACAGATTTGAAAAGACCATATCTATTCTCCGTTCCAAAGCGAGAAGACCCATCACGTCTAGCTGTAAAGGTGGCCGTATATTTTTTCTTGTAATCATAGGTTAACTGCGCAAATCCGCTGACGCGAGCAAAACCTGTCCAATTGCCATCTACTGTTTCAACCACGGCTCCAGCATTAATGTAGCGATATTGAAATGTAGGGAAACCGGTTTTAGAAGCCAAAAATGATTGAAATGTTTCCGTACGATATTCAATACCTGCCAATGCGCTAAAATTATGAGTATTATCGATGCTCTTCGAGTAGTTAAGTGTTTGCGTAGTAAGAAAATTTGAGTTGGTAAAGTTTTGTTGTGAGCTTCTACCATTTACGCCAACACCATCGGGTGTTCTTGGATCGCGATATTGCTCTCCAGCAACCGATCTATAGTCAAGGCCCCACAAAGATTTAAAATACAACCCTTTCCTAATGTCATAAGTAAAAGTCATATTTCCCACCACTTGATTCGTTTTAGAATAACCAGTGTTGTATGCATTTACGAGTACTACGTTTTGACCCAAAACGCCATACACAGTTGTGTTGTAAGAACCGTCTTCGTTATATATGGGATTGTGTGGCAACACTGCGGATGAGGAGAATGCTGGCGACCCCAAAAAGGAACCAGAAACTGCAAAAGGAACATTCTGATTAAATGTTGAAAGATTTACAGAGGTAGCCAATTTTAACTTCGATGTTAATGTATTAGTTAAATCTACCTTTACTGTTCCTCTCTTAAAATCTACTGGCGCCAATATTGAAGTTTGATCATTGTAGGAACCAGAGATATAGTATTTATTCTTTTCATCACCACCTGAAAAAGAAAGTTCATAATTGCTCACTCTTCCGGTTTTAAATACTTCTTTTTGCCAATCATATGTTTTATAAGCAGCTCCTAAATCATAGGCCTGCTGAAGGGTGAGCGTGGATGTGGTAGCAATTGGCACCCCCATGTCATTGAGCGTTCCTTGCACTGCCGCTAGTTCTGTAGAACCAGAATTTATTCTCGCTTCCTTTCTGATGTTAAACCAATCTTGTGAATTGGTTACACTTAGAAGCTTAAGTGGCTGGCTTGAACCAGTATAATAAGAAAAGTTAAGTGCAGGCTTCCCTGATTTACCCTTCTTTGTGGTAATAATAACTACGCCATTGGCAGCTTGCGCTCCATAAATGGCAGCAGAGGCTGCATCTTTTAACACTTCCATTGAAGCAATGTCATTAGGATTAAGGAACGACAATGGGTTGGATTGGGTAGCCGTAGCGTCATTTCTTGAGTTCACCTGAACACCATCTACGATATACAAAGGAGTATTTCCTGCAGAAATTGAACCTGTTCCTCTAATTCTGATGGTAACACCACCACCAGGTATACCATTGTTAGAAAGCACTTGCACACCTGCCGCTCTTCCTTGTAAGGCCCTATCAAAGCTTTGAACAGGCAGGTTTTCAATGGCAGAACCTTTTACTGAAGAAATTGCACCAGAAATAGTTCTTTTTTCTGCTGATCCATAACCAGTAACAATCACTTCCGACAATTGAGTGATGTCTGTTTCCAATTGAACATCGATTACACTTTTACTTCCAACTTCGACTTCTCTTGAAAGAAAACCGAGGAAAGAAAAAGATAATGTTACACCTTCGGGAACGTTAAGCTTGAAGTTTCCCTCAGAGTCTGTAGCAGTGCCTTGCGCTGTACCTTTAATAACTACGTTTACACCAGGCAAGGTCGAGCCGTCCTCTGTGGAAGTTACCTTCCCCGAGACTGTACGATCCTGAGCCCAAACAGTGTTGCTCAGCAACAGCAGCAGAACTAGAATTTTACTCAGTAAAATTTTCTTCATAATAAGATTGTTTTGTTAATTAAATATTAAGAATGACCTGAAAAATAACAAAGAATTGTTAATTGTGTTACACGAATTTTGATTTCGGCTAAAACGAAATAATTATAATGGCATTTTTAAGCATTTAAAGATAATCTTGATTGGAAAAATTACATGAAGTTTTTTTCTTAATAAAGCTTAAAAGAAAAAGAGACCGCTTAACAGCGGTCTCTTTTCAAAAAAATGAACAAGCAATTACGGTATTACTACCTTGGATTTTTAACAGGAGCACTTGTTGCTGATGGAGGATTGTATACTACTTCATTATCTGGCACATCCCAATAATCCAAATAATTATAATTAATGGTAGCGTTTAGATTAACAGTTTTGAATTTATCAACAACTACGGCATTTTTCCTGCCGCCACCTGCAGAAACATTGTCTATAACACCCCATCTCCTTGCATCGTAAAAAGGTAAAGCTCTAAATACTAAGCCCACGCGTCTCTCTTTTCGTAATTCTTCTTTGGCTACAACTGGATCAGTTGTAGTTCCAGAAACCGCTGCCAAACTAGCCCCTTGGGCTGCTCGAACTACATCAATGCTTGCGAGACCTCCGGCAATATCACCTAAGTAAATTTTAGCTTCAGCTTTCATAAGTTCGTTTTCTTCGTAGGTAGTGGCCAAGAAAACTTCACCATTGGGGGCTGTTCTATTCGCAAGAACTATTACTCCAGCTACTCCAGCTCCGCCATCGAGCAATTTCCAACGCGTGTTGAAAATTGTGCCTCTTGAAGCATCTCCAGTATAGAGGCCACCTGCCACTGCATTTGAAAAGTTGTTAGTAAGCCTCTTATCTCCTGCTTTGAAATCTTGAATCAAGCGCTCACTTATTTTATAAGTTGCATTTCCTGGGTCAAGAGCCGATAAAAGTGCAACGCTTCCTCCAGTGGCGCCCATAAATTCACCTAATGTGCTTGACCTTCCTGTAAAAACATTATCGGTAGGCAAAATTCCGGTATTAGTGAGTGCAAGAATACTATTCCATTGCGCAGCGGTCATTACACTAGTTTTTGTATTCACTAATATATTTCTGGCCTTTAAAGTGTTAATACTTCTTTTCCACATATCAATGGTAGGTGTCGCCCCCTTTCCTACTTGATTAACCGTAGGAATCAAGTTTTTTATCAAAGATGTATAATCGGCAACCACTGTAATAGCCGCAAGTGCTGCTGTGGCCTTGTCCAAGTTGCTATTTGCTTCAGCAATTATTGCTTCCTTAGTTACATAATCACTCACAAGTTTACCTACATCGTCATTAATAATTCCGGCATAATAGATTGAACCAATTCTAGAATACGCATATCCCTTCCACCAATAGACCCATGCCTTAAGGGTATTTTTCCTAGTGGTATTGTCCCCTGTATATGTTATTCCATCAACATTGGCGAGAATAGCGTTACAAGCATTATTTAAAGCATACATGTATGCCCATTCATAATAGACTGGGTTTTGATCAGCATAACCATTTTTATTTACAGTGCGGATCAATCCCAATTGGGTATTTGGAGTAGCCGGATTTACCAATTGATTGCCATTATCAAGGGTTACAGCATCGGGCATTCCCAATTGATTGATATAGAGGTTGGCCGCTTCGCACCCGATCACATCCCCCATTATTTCATGAAAAGAAAACACATCTGTAACATTTGTTCCCTGATATCCTCCGTATTTTAAATTACGAAATCCGCTAGAGTATACACCCAACCCTAAACTAATAATGTTATTTTCTGTGTTAATACTTGACGTTGTAGGCTGGTTCGGGTTCTTAACATCTAACTGATCTTTGCATGAAAATGCTAAGATTGCCAGTGTAAAAATTATTAGTAAAGCTTTTAAATTTTTCATATTAATAAATTATTTTAAAAACCAATATTTAATGATACTTGATACGATTTGTAGTTTGGCAAAGTGCTATGATCCACACCTCTATCAAAGGCTGAGTTTACACTGCCAGAACTAACTTCAGGATCAAACCCTGTGTAATTGGTTATTGTCATTAAGTTTCTTCCTGAGAGTACCAATTGCAACTTTCTGAAAGCTTGAATTTTAAAGACTTTGGTGAAATCCACCCCTACAGAAACATTTCTTAATCTTAAGAAAGTGGCATCTTCATAGAAATAATCTTTCGTTCCATTATTTGAGCCTGCCTGATAAATTCCTCTGTAAAAAGCACTCCAAGCACCAGTCTCCCCATTAATTGTAAACTCTTTCCCGTAGTCGCTGTGAACAGCATCACGATACATCCAGGATTTAGTTTGGTTATACAAATGGCTTTTGTAAACCCAGTCAAATTGAAAGCCGAAATTCAAGAAGCTCTTGTAAGTGAATTCATTGATAAATGACATGTTGAATTTAGGAAAAGAATTTCCCAGACTATATGTTTGACTAGTGCCAACTGGCTGTTTAGTAGCTTTATTAACTACATAACCATTGCTCGCTACTTCATAATTGGCTTGATTGGCAGCCGCAATGTACGGATTCCCGCTATCGTCAGTTTGATCAACACTTCTCAGCACTCGATATCCATATAGTTGACCTACGGCTTCACCTGCACGTAAAATATAATTTGAACTCCCAGCATTTGATAATACTACAATTTGCGCGTTGTCTTTAACTGAGGTAATCTCAGAATATTGTTTGCTAAAGTTAGTTGTCAAATTCCAATTGAAACTAGAGGTTGTCAACACTGGCGCATTCAATGAAAACTGAACACCATTTGAGGCTAATGCAAAGGCATTTGTTTTGTTTGTACCAATACCTGTGGAGGGAGCTGTGTCAACATCATAAATCGCATTATCGGTGGATCTGTTCCAGACAGTCAGAGACAAGTTTAAATGTTTTAACCAATCACCAGGCAATAAATCAAAAGCTAAATCAGTTCCAAATTCTGTTTCTGTTGAGACTTCCACATCCAAGTTAGGATTGCTTTGAGCAGCAGGAAAATAAAAACCAAGGCCTGTGCCCAGCGATCTTGTACTCAATGTACTATATCTATCAAAGGGTCTTGGCTGAATACCTGCTTTACCGTAGGCAGCCCTAAATTTAACTTCAACCAAAGCTTTAGAGATTCCTAAATTATCCCAAAAATTAAGCCCTGATAATCTAAAATAACCATCAGCTCTTGGAAAAGTAAATGGTTTTGAACCTGCACCAAATGCTGAAGAATAATCGCTGCGAAAACCAGCTGAAACACCTACGAAATCTGCGTAATCGAGTTTCTGATTAATTAGGTATCCATAGGTTATAAAAGGTTCATTATAGTCCCTTTGAATTTTCCATGTAGAGGCCTGACTTGAATTGAACGGACTAAAGGTTGGAAGCCCAACGCCGTAAGTAAAATACTCGGTATTCTTCTGATTTCTGTAATCAAATACAAATTGAGTGGTAGATCTTAATGGAATAGTAAGCTTCAAATCCTTTTCGAAGTCGATTACCCCAGTGGCTGAGGCAATAAAGTTTTGAAATACCTTTTTATACTCAAAGGTTGTTACCTCGCCTGTGTTAGCAGTGTTGTAAATAGAAACGTATCTACCTGTAGCAATCGCACTCGGAAAAGCGGATTGATTCCTAACAACATTGAAATCTTCCTCTGTTTGATAGTTAATACCGTATTTTGCACTCAATTCTACAAATTTTGGTAGTTTGTAAGTTGCAGAAAAGCTTTGTAAGATATCAATCTTGTTGTCTTTTCTGTCGGCATTTTGGTAATTGTAATTTGGATTTGTTGCATTAGCACCAACTGCCGTGCCATACGTATAGGCATAATTGCCGCTTGGATCAGTAAGATCGTAATCCACGAAAGGCCGAGAATTTAAAAGTCTATAAATAACACTACCACCACCATAGCCAGCTTGATTGAAATAGTTGATAGTATTTTTGGTATACACTAATTGAGTAATGGAACGTAACTCTAATCCTTTAACAATTTGAAAACCAATGTTGGAAGTAAAATTCGTACGATCATTATATCCATCGTTTTTAAAGTTACTCTGTTGGTGGTTGTTAGATACTGAAAGACTAAAATCTGATTTATCTGTTCCGCCAGATAAGGCAACCGAATTATTAACTGTGTTTGCACCGACCAAGTACTTTTTTAAATTGTCTACATAAGAAAAATTACCTACATACGGTTTATTCCATTTTCCAGCAGGGTCAAGAAGACTAAAAACAACATTCCCTGAAAGTTGAAGGGTGTTCGGATCTTGAGTAATTACTGCGTTAGATCCGTTCACTAAATTTCCTGATGCATCTGTATTGTAATTATGGAACGGAGTCTGACTTACATTGCCACTGTTTAGCAATGTATTTTGAGAAATACTTGACGACACATCAACATTTATTCTACCAGTTTTGCCTTTTTTGGTGAATAATTGAATAACCCCATTTGCTCCTTGAGCTCCGTAAATAGTACCTGCTGCAGCTCCTTGAATAACCTCTACCCGGTCTACGGTACTCAAATCTATAGAATTCAAGGTGGTAACACCCATCTGAACTCCATCTATTAAAATCATTGGGTTAGTGCCTCTATTAATGGTATTTACACCTCTTAACAAAATATTAATGTTGGCTCCTGGGGTTCCATCGATAGAAGAAATTTGAGCTCCAGCAATTTTACCAACGAGAGCTTGGTCAATTGAAGCGGTTGGCGCATTTGGTAGGTCTTTTGAAGAAACTGATTCTACAGCAATAGCAAGTTTGCGTTTTTCTGTTGCAACGCCAGTTCCTGTTACTACAATCTCAGAAAGCTGTTTAACATCCAATCCAAGTGGAACATCAATTAAAGATCTCTCTCCAATAGCAACTTCAGAAGAATTCATTCCTATGAAAGAAAACACAAGAGAGCCACCAGAAGCAGGAACAGTCAGCTTATAGATACCATCGGTATCAGTAACAGTTCCGTTAGTAGTTCCTTTTAGCAAAACATTTACACCAGGTAATGGCGAACCATCTTCAGACGATGTTACTTTTCCTGAAACAACTCGATCTTGGGCCCATGCAGTTCTGCTAAATAAGAGCAGTGTTAGCAAGGTCATACTCAGTAAAATTTTCTTCATAATAAATTGGTTTAGTTATTATTAATTAAAGTTCTTAAATATAGTATTGAATATCCATAATTACCAAATCGTTAAAAATAATATTTTGAATTAGCTACTAAAAAACAAATATTCAATCGTTTCCCAAAGTTTAAAACCAAAAAAGAGTATAAAACTCATTGTTACTTAACAATCAAAAACTCAATTCTTCTGTTGAGTTTACGGTTTAAGTCAGTATCGTTATTCGCTATTGGTTTGGAGGAGCCATAACCATGAGATTGCATTCTACTCTTGTCTATACCTTTCTCCACTAAAAAATTAATAACCGATTGCGACCGCTTTTGCGAAAGCTTAACATTGTAATCTTCTGAGCCCGCATTATCGGTATGACCCCCAACTTCGATAATCAAAGAAGGATTCTGTTGTAAGAATTTCGTAACATTTAATAATTCTGAAAATGACTCGGGTTTGATCTCAAACTTATTAAACTCAAAAAAAATATTATTTAAAATGGCGGAGGCCCTAGCGCGTATTGGTTTCAATTCAATGTCTAACTGAATAGGCTGGGTGCGTTCAATAGAATCAATTTTAAAAGTTGAAGTTTTGAATAAGTAATTTTTAGCTGATACAAACAACGAATAAGAATCTCCTTTGCCCAGCACAAAAAGGTAAGAACCCGTAATGGAGTCAGATTCAATTATAGCGACTCTTTCATTTTTCTTTAAGTCTGTTAATTCAATGGTAGCTTTCAATGGCTTGCCAGTCTCGTTATCGCGAACTACTCCTTTAACATAATAACTTTTTTTCTTTGGCTGCCGCTGTTCTGGAATGGTAGTCTGATAAATTTTAGAGAAGCCTTGATTTTTTACATCTGCCTTAGAAAAGTAAGCTAAGAGGCCATTGGATGTGACAAAAAACGAAAATTGATCTTCAAAATCATTTAAAGGTGCACCCAGATTAATTGGCACCAGCCAAGCGCCTTTTAGTTTTTCTGATTGATAAATATCATAACCTCCATACCCTGGATAACCATTCGATGAAAAATATAATGTTTGATTATTGACATGAATAAAAGGTGATATCTCATCAAATTTGGTGTTAATCTCTTTGCCAACATTCTGCGCCTTAGTCCACTTTCCAGATTCATCTTTTATAGAAGTCCAGATATCATAGCCCCCCATTCCTCCTTTTCTACTGGAAGAGAAATACAATATCCTACCATCGGCTGACAGAGATGGTTGGCCTTCCCAATCTGAGCTGTTAACAGCCAGCCCTAAGTTTGTTGGTTGCGACCATTCATCTCCAACCTTTTTACTTTCGAAAAGATCACACCTGCCATACGTTACTCCTCCGCACATAGTAAAGATTAGCTGCCGGCCATCAGCAGAAATTGCGCAAGCCCCCTCTTGAAGTTTCGAATTAATTTTGTCAGATATCGATGTTGGTTTTTGCCAAATTCCTTTTTCATCCTTTTTTGCTACAACAATATCTTCATTTTCAAAAGAGCCAGAACCATAGCGAACGGTGTAGAACAATTCGGAGTTATCGCCCGTAAGAACCGGAAAATATTGATTAGGATAACTATTAACAGAATCATTAAGCTGGGTGTAATCATAATCCAGTTTATCACCTGTATGATCAATTCCATAATGTGCTTGAATTTGCCACACTGTAACCTGATCTATTCTAGCTTTATTTATTTGCTCGGCTGCCAAAAACTGATTTGAATTATCTAAACTTTGAACGTACTTTCCTAGCTTAAGATAATTTTGACACAGTTCAAACGAGTACTCTTTTCTTCTTTTCAAATCTTTTGCCAAGCTTAACCCGATTTCAAAATTTTTGACTGCTTGAATTATATCTTCTTTGTTTTTGTAAGTAAGTCCCAATCGGAAATACGCCTCCTCAAAATTTTTATCTTTAGTTATGGCGAGTATTAACAGATCTATTGCTTTATCAAATTCCCCGTGTATTCTAAAATTGTCAGCTTCTGTGTAAAGACTTACTGCTTTCTTAGAGGTTGTGCTAAGTGCGGGCTGAGCAACTGATTCAACGAGAAAAAACCAGTTGATGAAAAAAAACGCATAAAGAAGCTTGACGTTCATTCAACTATATTTTTTATTGAAATTTCGGGCGTATCAAAAGCAATCATAGCAGCCCCCGTAAAAGCTATTCCTACCTCTAACAGAAAGCCATTTACTCCAGTGCGCACCTTGAAATCCACACCAAAAACTACTGAAAAGTCCAAAAAGCGATAGGGGTCTGGCTTGTGATTTGTGATTTGAGCTGCGCTCAAATCGCAAATCGCAAGCCTGACCCCGCCAAAAGCCGGCGAACTTGCG
>JANXRR010000290.1 GCA_025356795.1 Bacteroidia bacterium | reverse complement strand
TTCCCGTCAATAGAATAGGTAGCTGGGGTGGCATAGCCAGCTGCTGGTAGCTGGGCTTGCCAAACAACTTTGCCCGTAATTTTATCGAATGCTCTTATCTTTTCGTCTTTTGTAGCCGCAATAAAAACTAATCCACCTTTTGTAACTAATGGGCCACCATAATTTTCAGTACCTGTAGGTGGTATGCCCTTTTTAGTGAGCTCGTCAAATTCCCCTAAAGTAACTTTCCACACGAGTTTACCACTGTTTAAATCCACTGCATTCAACGTTCCCCAGGGGGGCTTTATGCCAGGGTAGCCATTTTTATCCAAGAAGCGATTATAGCCAGTTATTGTATAGGGAACTTCATCAAGAATGCTTTTTGTTTTGGCAATTTTTTCTGATACCGGCTCTTTTGCAGGTTGCTCTTTATTCAATAGAAATGCAAGTAAAGCATCTTTATCTGTTCCTTTTAATTGCTTGAATGCAGGCATCATGTTTTTGCCATTTGCTATGATACTCCAAGTTTGTTCTGCGGAATATTTTTTGTTGATGTTAGCAAGAGAAGGGAACGAGGTTCCATTTCCTTTTTGTTCTGCCCCATGACAGGCAACGCAATAAGTTCTGTAGATAGATTTACCTATTCCCTTGAGGGACTTATCGTTTGAAGTCTTATTGATATCAACCATTGTTAATGCCCAAGGCAGTTCACTGCTATTAACGTATAAGATATTTGTCTCAGAATCTACAGCAGCACCGCCCCATTCGCCACCCCCATCAAATCCGGGAAAAATCCACACACCGTCTTTACTTGGTGGAGTGAACTGTTTAGCGAATTTTACCTTTTTAAATTTTTCAATCAATTCTTCTTTTGCATCAGGATCAACATCAGAAATATCTTCCAGTGTAAATTTCTGAAGGGCAAATGGTTGCGGCAAGGTAGGAATTGGCTGAGTGCTCCAAGCTTCTTCACCCGCTAAATCGCTAGCAGGCATTTTTTTCTCTTCAATTGGAAAGAAGGGCTCACCAGTTTCGCGATTGAAAACAAAAATATATCCATGCTTTGTTATCTGAGCAACTGCGTCAACTTCTTTTCCATCTTTGGTTAATGTTACTAGATTTGGATTGGCAGCTAAGTCACGATCCCACAGGTCATGATGCACTACTTGATAATGCCAAATGTATCTTCCTGAGCTGGCATCAAGTGCGATCAACGAATTACCGAATAAGTTTTGCCCTTTGCGAATGCCTCCATAAAAATCTCCTCCAATGGAACCTGTAGGCACATATACTATTCCTCTTTTCTCATCCAAACTCATACCAGCCCAGCTATTAGCACCACCAAACTTTTTCCAGGCATCTTTATCTTCCCAAGTTTCAATTCCTTTTTCGCCTGGCCTTGGTATTGTATGAAAGATCCATTTAAGTTCTCCAGTATTCACATCAAAAGCGCGAATGTGACCAGGTGCTGCATCAGCAGATTCTGCCACACGATGGCCCATGATCAGTAGATTTTTATAAATAACCCCTGGAGTAGTAGCTGCAATGAATGAGTTATAGGTGTTGGGGTCCCTTTCCAGATTTCCGGAAAGATCTATGTAACCTCCCTTTCCAAATTTTGAATCGGGCTTGCCTTTTGCAATATCAATTGACCAAACCTTAGCACCTGTATTGTAAAAGATTCGTTCATCCGATTTTTTTTCATCTTTCCAATAAACTACCCCTCGGTTCACTTTGTAGAATGCATACTTATCATTTTTGGCTGTAGTGTCGAACGATGCTGGATCAAATTTCCAATTAAGTTTCCCGGTAGTGGCATCCAAGGCAATAAGTTGAAGGCGAGGGGTAGTACCATATAAGATACCGTTAATTACAATTGGATTGCATTGATTTTGAGATCTGTTATCAGGGTCTTTATCTTCGGACGAGTATGTCCAAGCTATTTTAAGTGTAGAAACATTGCTTAGATTAATTTGTTCGTTAGAAGAATATCTGTTACCTTCTTTAGAGCTGGCGTAGGCTGGCCAGCCACTGAAGTCATTTGAGATTGGCTTATTGCAACTACCAAGAAATAGAAAAGAAAAAGCGAAAAGGCAAACGTATTTAGACATCATTTTTCTCAATTGGAATAATCTTAGTGATATCAAATGTACTAAGAAAATTAATTATGAAAATCATTCTAAATGAGCCAATATCAGCTCTCAAAGTTATTATTTTGCATTGATGTAATTCAAAAACTCTCTTTTCACATTCTCATCTTTGAATTTGCCTGAGAAGTAAGCCGTTCCTGTTTTGCTGTTGGTGTCACCTACACCACGAGAGGCTACACACATATGGTTAGCATCTACTACCACAGCTATATTTTCTGTTTGAAGCATCATCTCTAACTCTTTTCCAATCTGAACTGTCAATCGCTCCTGCACTTGTGGGCGCTTGGCGAAATACTGAACAATGCGATTTATTTTTGAAAGTCCCACCACCTTGCCAGACGAAAAATAAGCGACATGTATTTTGCCATATATGGGAACAAAATGATGTTCGCAATGGGAGTAAAAAGTAATATCTTTTTCTACTAGCATTTGATCGTAATTGTATTTATTTTCAAACAAGCGTGTAGTAGGTCTGTTCTTTGGGTTTAGTCCACTAAAAACTTCTTGAACATACATTTTAGCTACTCTTCGGGGAGTTCCCTGCAGGCTATCATCATTCAAATCAAGCCCAAGTATTTCCATAATACTGCGAAAATGGCCTTCAATTTTATTGATTTTCTCCTCATCATCCATGTCAAAAGCATTCTCAGTCATGGGTGTATCCCATGAGCTCGTGAAATGCTCATCGTCATCATCAAGTGGTTTAATGGGTCGGATATTCAACGAAATTTCTCTCTGTCTCATAGAGTTTTATTTTTAGCTCAAACTTCTCATCTAACTGCTGTCTCAAAATTCTCCAGATAACAATTGCTATATTTTCAGCTGTAGGATTTAGTTCTTTAAAATAAGCCACATCTAAGTTAAGATTTTTATGATCGAACAGGTCAAGAATCTTTTCTTTGATAAGATCACTTAAAATCTTCATATCGAAAACATATCCAGTATCTGGATCAATTTCCCCTATTAAAGTAACAATCACTTCATAATTATGGCCATGATAATTGGGATTGTTACACTTTCCAAAAATGGAGTCATTCTTTTGGTTTGACCATGCCGCATTAAAGAGCCTGTGTGCAGAGTTGAAATGTTCTTTTCTTGAAACAGCTATTTTCATTTGATGAACTTAAAACAGTAAAAAATATAAAAGGTTCTCTATTTAAACCAAAATTAATTTTAATCTCGAATTAGAAATTTAATAGTATTTTGGCTGCTATGGATAAAATTGCAGTTATAATTATTCTACTTGCCATTGTTACAGCACTTGCTCAAGTAACTGACAAGATAAAAATTCCATATCCAATTCTGTTGGTATTAGCTGG
>JANXRR010000286.1 GCA_025356795.1 Bacteroidia bacterium | reverse complement strand
CGAAAATACCGTTCGGGATTCAACAGATTCTCTAGCTGGTCGAGTGTAAAATCTAAAATATGTTTACGCCCATCGTGGGTTTGTGCAAAAGTTGTTTTCTCTAAGCTAAAGAAAAATAAAATCTCTTCTGTTTCTATTGATTTTAAATGTTCGCCAACTTTGATTATGAAACGCTCCTTATATTTTTTGGTGAGCATTTGCATAGCATACCCTATGTTCTCCAATATTTTACTAGGCTGTGTAGTTGAAGTAAGTGATTGGAATTTGTTGAGTGCTGCACGAAGTTCATCTTCATCCACAGGTTTCAAAATATAATCGATGCTATTTACTTTAAAAGCCTTGAGGGCATACTCGTCATAGGCAGTAGTAAAAATAATGGGCGACTTTACAATGCCATGCTCGAAGATGGAAAAGCTAATACCATCCGCCAATTGAATGTCCATCAAGATAAGATCAGGTGCATCATTCTCATTCAACCAACGGATCGAATTTTTAACTGAATCTAATTTCGCGAGAATATTAACCGAGGGAATAATGGTGGTTACCAATTTTTCCATTCGCTGCGCAGCTTGTGGCTCGTCTTCTATAATCAATACGTTCATCCTTTTTCGATTTCTATGATTGGCAGCTTTACGATAAATTTTTCAGTGGTCTCCATTACCAATACCTCACGTGTTGTTAGGTAGTGGTATCGCATTTTAATATTTTCCAACCCGATACCATTGGAACTTTCGGGCAATACAATTTTCTTTTGCAAACTGTTTTCTACCACAATGTAATCTTGGTCGTGATACAATTTTATGGTAAGTGGATCATCAGCGGAAACTACGTTGTGTTTTATGGCATTTTCAACCAATAGTTGCAAAGCCAATGGCGCAAGCATAATAATGCTTGAATGCAATTGATTTTCAATTTTTAGATTTTCACCAAAGCGAATCTTTTGCAGGAAGAAATATGATTCTAAGAAACGAAGTTCCTCTTCAATAGGCACTAATTCCTTTTGGCGTGTGTCAAGCACATACCGATACACTTCCGAGAGCTGCTTGATAAACTTGGCGGCCTTGTCTTGATCTTCATAAACCAAATTGGTGAGCGCATTTAGACTATTGAAAAGAAAATGCGGATTCACCTGATTTTTTAAACTTTCATATTGTGCCGCTATACTTTCTTTTTTTAGTCGTTCGGCATCAACTGCTGCCTGCTTCCATCGAATAAGGAATTCTCTACTGTGTAGAAACAGTGAAATAAGGAACGTGATTATAAGCGAAGAAAGTATAATTGTGATGTAGTTGTCAAAATTAAAACCCATTACAAACTCCCACATGTTGGCAATTACCAGCACGGTGATAATTGTGTACATCACCGTGCTAATCAAACCCCATATCAATCTCTTGAGAGGATTCTCTACCCATGATATTTTAATACTTACAAAGCTTGTAAGCTCTTCGTTACCAATCCACAACGAGATCCAAAGAAGGGAAGAAAAAAAGATTGCCCATAAAAATCTGCTGATATGCAAATAGCATGTGGGGCAAGTAAAGAAAGTCATTACGGCTGAGCCAACCACTGAAATAAGCACAATGCGACTGTATTGTTTTGCTGCTGCTTTTGTCATGTTGCAAAGATACTAGTGAAATAAATGCGAGCAGTAAACTTTTGTGGGAATCAAAGTTTACTTACAATTTTGAAGCAAAGTTTCTGTCGTGGCTTGGCCCCAACGTGGCGCTAAAGGATTGTCTGATTTAAACGAAGCAAATTTCTCAACAGCTTTTTTTGTTGTGCTACACGCCTCATTGGTAGGAGCATTAAAAAATTTTGCTGTACCAAATTGCATTTGCGCCAACAAGCTCAATGCTCGTGGGTTTTCAGGGTTCATACCCAATGCTTTGCCATAGGTTTGGAAGGCCAAGGTCGAATATTGTTGGCCGCGCGTGGCAGGGTCAACCGTTACGCGTAGCATGTGCACAAAACCTTCTAAGGCCACCAGTTCCGATTCATGGTTGTTTAATTTCTTCCCATTTTCAATGGCATTCATTGCCAAGTCAAGGTAGGTGTCTTTCTTCGCGCCATCAGCCTCACGGTTGGCCATCATAAGCGAACCAAAGGCACTGTAATAATAAGGTTCCCACTTTGTTTTTTCGGCAGCGCCAATGCGGTCTAAGGTGTTTACAACAAGTTGCAATTCTTCAATGGTTTGGGCTTCATACACGGCTTTAATTTGTTTTGCCATTTGCTGCATGTACTTGTCATCTGTAGCAAACGTGAATTGAGTGATAAGAAATGCGAGAAGGAATGTGATTGTTTTCATAAAGTTTAGAGTTTAGTATTTACAGTTCAAAGTTTAAAATTGTTCATGGTTACTTCGAAGGGAAGCAGTCTACTGTTTCAGATTTGTTTTGTACTTGTATCTGGCTACTCCCGTCCAACATGCTTATAAATTTGGTAATTGATTCATTGTTTTATTTTTTGAAAGTGTAACGAACACCGCCAAGAAAACGAATTGATTGGCAGGTTGACGAACGGCTTTCCTCGCATACTTTCCATCACTTGCTTGTGAGCCACTGTATTGATAACCAAAAATATTTTCACGGTTAAGCACGTTGGTACACGAGAAATAAATGATAACACTTGGTTTGGGCAAATACGAAAGGTTGATACTCAAATCTTGATAAGAAGGTGTGCGGTCTGCATTAAATTGAGCATTGTTAGGATTGTAATACGGCCTGCCACTGCTGTAGTTAAACGTAAACCCAACTTGTGTTTTTAGTGGCGTAATAAAGTGTTTATAGACGAAAGAAAAATTATGATTCGAAGCATAACTTGGCACTGCCGATAGCGGGAAATTTAAGTAATCGCGCTGGGTATCTAGGTATGAATACGAAACCCAATAGTCAACATTCTTAATAGTTTCGCTGTCTCTCCAAAAAAACTCTATTCCTTTAGCAAAACCAGTACCTGAATTGTTTAAGTCAAATGCGTTGCCCGCATTGAACTTCACTAGGTTTAAATAATTTTTGTAGTAAGCCTCCACGCGAAAAGTCTTTCTATCGGTAATGATCTGATAGTTGAAAATGAAATGCTCGGCTTGTTCTTGGTTCAGTAGCTTGTTTATTCGGACATATTGATTTTTTGCCGACTGGCGGAAGCGTCCATAGGCAAAAGCAAACTGGCCTTTGTTGCCAGGTTTATAAGCCACCGATACACGAGGGTCAACACTGCCTTGATGGATAAGGGAGTTGTATTCAAATCTACCTCCCACCTTGGCCACAAAATGTTTGTTGGCAAGTACCTGTGCCTCCGCAAAAGTAGAGGACATGATTTCTTGAAAAGCAACACGTTCCGTTTGCTGAGTAGTGGCGTTTGGTTGATACGCTTCGTAACTGCGGTTGACAACCTCGCTACCCAAGCGAAGCTCAAATGCATCGGAAGCAGAATATTCGGCAACGGCCTTAGAATGGAATCCATTTTCGCTTTCGCCAGTTGGCAGGCTTTCGAGCTGTATTTTATTTTCATTGAAAGAATAGGAAACCCCTCCGCGCACATTCCAGCGGGCATTGATAGGCTGTTGATAAAACAAGTTGCCATAGCGATAGTTATTGGTAAGGTCAAACTGTTGTTTTATGCTAGGTTCAAGAATATCATGGTTATAGAGAGAAAAGGTGGAGTGATTGAAATTGCCGAACACCTTGATCAATCCTTCGTTGCCCACCTGCTGGCGATAAGCCGAACTTCCTTCGATGCATACAGGGGGAGTATTCCAATCTACCCGTTGGTTTATTACCCCCATGTAAGGGCGAAGGTCAGTGTATTGGATTTTCCCCGCAAGAGAAGCACGATTCCACACCTGGGTATGTGCCACATCGCCTCCTACTGATAAAAGCCCAATATCGGTTTGATTAGCCTCAGCCTTGTCTTTTGAATTCAACACTAAGGCAGATGAGAGTGCCTGGCCATATTCGGCAGAATATCCGCCCGTGCTAAAGCTTGTGCCTTTAAACATAAAAGGAAGAAACCTGCCGCGCGAAGGCGTGCTGGGTGCTGCCGGCCCGTACGCATCGAGCACCACCATGCCATCAATAAAGGTGCGGGTTTCATTGCTATCGCCACCGCGCACAAACAACCTGCCGCTCTCTCCCACTTTTTGTGTGCCTGGCAATGTATTTAATGCGCCAGCAATATCGGCTGTGGCACCAGCAGTGGTAGCAATATCAAGGGGCTTTAAAATGGTTCTTCGTCTTTCTTCACCCGCAGTGAATGAGCCCGCAGAGATAGTAACCCCATCCAACAGGTTGGCTTCCTCTTGTAAGACTATTTCTATAAAAATTTCTTTGCCGTTCAATTCTATGGGTCGCGCAAACCTTTTATATCCCACGAAAGTGGCAACTATTATTTTTTGACCTTGCTCAAGGGTAATGAAAGAAAATTTTCCATTGGAAGTGCTGCTTGTGCCATCATAAGAATCTTGAATGAGCACGTTAGCACCGGGCAACTCCATGCCTTGCGAATCTTTTACAGAGCCAGAAATTTTAGTTTGAGCCCATGCT
>JANXRR010000245.1 GCA_025356795.1 Bacteroidia bacterium | reverse complement strand
GTTAAAACTTTTATGGATGTGGCCTATGAAACACTACCAACCCTTAATATACCTAAAGCTTTACAGGACACCAGTTCATTAATTTTGACAACTCCGCTTCCCGAAAGCAAAAAACCAACATTCAATTCTGCGCTTCCAGTTTTAATATACAACTCATACAATTTAGATCCGCTCTGGAGAAATGATATGGATGCAAATAGGATACTGTTACTAGAGCCTTCTCATTTTAAACGCTTCCCTGTTTCAGAAAAAGTAATGAGGTTTTTAATTAAGCTTTCAGAAAACATTGAAGGAATTCAATTATTTGTGGGCGAAATAGACCAGCTGATGGATTTTGGCACCCAACAATTCTTTAGCAAAGAGCATCCTGCGTTTCACTATTACCTGGGAGAAAGGGATAAGCCCAGTTGGATGTTTCCTTCCGCGAAAGCGATGGGTTCCTTTTCTTCATTTTGGAAAGTCTGCGAGAAAGAAATTAACTAAGGTAGAGGTGCCACAGGTACAGTAATTTCAATAGGATAAGGAGTAAAACACAGTACAAAAATTAATACCGCAATCCATCCTACTATTTTCCTACCATCAGATAATGGCTCTTCAATTTGTGACGTTGGGTGCGCAATACCCACAAATCTTCCAATAATCAAAATGAATAATAACCAACCCGAATAGCCTTGCATCCACGGAAAGAAAGATGACAATGTATATTGAGTTGCGAAGATGATAGTGGCTATTGTGAGTGTGTTTATCTTCGATAATTTAAGACCGGTTAAACATACGTAGTTAAATAGAATAAAGAGCGGAATTTCATAAATTAACGTTCGCATTGGTGCTCTTGGAGTTATGTATCCTAAGCCAGCATAAAAGAGAAATGCAACAAAGAAAATAGTTGCTATGAGGTTATGTTTTTTGGAACCAAGCAGGCCATATAGAACATGACCTCCGTCTAACTGGCCAATGGGAAGAAGGTTGATAAAGGTAAATACCAATGAAAGAAAACCTGCAAAAATTAATGGATAATGCATAATTTCATGAACATTGGGAACACGGGAAGCATCAGGCGCTAGCTTCTCAAGAAAAATAAAAAGCAAGTTTTTTCCTATGACTACATCAAATGTGTTAGGCATACTATTCTCAGGGCGATAAACAAAATCAGCGTAAGCCGCTCCATATTTTTCATACTCAGGATGGAACTGATAAATATAATCATTAGGAGGCAGATGAGTGTAGGCATACACTAGTACAATCATGGCAGCAACAAATCCTGCCAAAGGTCCGGCAATGCCAATGTCAAAATGCTGTTGTTTATATCTTACAATTCCTTTCAGTCTAATGAGAGCACCCAACGTTCCGATATTAAAAGAAACAATGGGTGGAAAAGGAATATAATAAGGTAAGGTTGTTTTTATACGATTATAGATGGCGGTAAAATAATGCCCCAACTCATGAGCCGTGAGGATAAATAAAAATGAAATAGAATATGGTAATCCGCTGGCAAAGTCATTAAAACTGTAGCCTTCCATGAAGATAGACTTTCCATACGTCCACTCAACACCGGCAAGTGTGGTGGTTATAAAGGTTACAATAAAAAGTATAGAATGAATGAGTGCCGATTTCGCTTTAGAATTCATACAAAAAGTGTAAATATCATATCAGGATGTTGAACATGAAAGGTTTTAATACCTAATTTGTTTGCACCCTCCAGGTTAAAAAGATTATCATCTAAAAAAATAGTCTGTTGTGGATCAAGGTTATGTTGACTTAAGACATGTTCAAAAATCTCAGCATCAGGCTTTCTCATTTTCAATAGGTGGGAGTAATATGCTTTGGTGAAGCAATCATCTAATGGGGATCCGTTGTTAATTTTCTTTGCCTTTTCCGAAAAATTAGTGAGATGAATATTGTTGGTATTGCTTAAAAGAAAAACAGGGTATTCTTTCTTAAGTGCATAAAGCAAATTAATCCTTGGTTTAGGAAGGTCTCCCAGCATGGCATTCCACGCATTGTCAAAAATCTCATCAGAACAATGAATAGAAAGTGCTCTGCTTACTTCGTTTCTAAAATCTGAATCGGATAGTAAGCCTTTTTCGTAATCTAAAAACAAAGAAGACTCAGCAAGCATATTGTAAATTTCAACTGTTTTGATACCGCTCAGTTTTGAAAAGGCTTCATGGGTTTTGGATACGTCCAGGTTTAGAAGAACCCCTCCGAGGTCAAATATTATGTTTTTGAATTCAACTTTTGACAAAGCATTGTGTATTAGCTGCCAAATATGTAACATTGCGCCTCATTTAGCAATTGCCACAACAGTAATTCGCTTAAGGGCCCTTAGCTCAGCTGGTTAGAGCATCAGACTCATAATCTGAGGGTCGCTGGATCGTTCCCAGCAGGGCCCACTTTTCAAATACTTTATTATCAGTAATTTATATGCGATCCTTCTGGAATCCTTCGTTTGCCAAAATGGTTTTTTATGCTTTTTACTTTAATTCTTAATCTATTAATTAATTACGGGGTTTCTATACAAATGCGAGACTGGCTACACACTTACACTTACACTGACAGAATGAAACTAACCTCTACCTCAAAATTAGACTGGTGCTAGGCTACTTTTCTGCATTCAGGGCTCTCCCGATGAAAAGTCTGTCGGGCTTTACCTTCTTATTTTTTTCTCGTGTGGATGCTGGGTAGAAATAAATTCTTGTAAGAACAAGGGTGATTACTTTCTAACATTAAATTAAAATTTTCGCCAAATCATCTTGTACTTGCCATAGTGCGGTGGCTGTGGCCAAATGTAAATGGCGAGGGCTATGGCCAGGCGTACACTCACCATCCCATAACCCCGATTGATGCCAATTGTTGAGGTTATCCCAATCAGGTCGATCTAAAATAGGATACCAACAAACTCCCCACAAGGGCAAACCTGCCTTCAAGGCAAGTTCACACTCAGCACCCACCATCTTTATCCATCGCGGCCGATCTTCTTTTGGATGACTAGTTTCTGTTACAACTATCGGACAACCATAACGGGTATGCGCTGCTGCTAACAGTTTATGCAGTTGAATGAAGCGTGCATTAACTGTAAGCTGTTGCCAATCTAAAAATTGATTGGTGTGTACAACCCATTGATTATTATAATAATAGTTATAGCCTAGCATATCCAAGTATTCTGGGCGGCCATGTAATTCCGGGCAAATGCGGCCGCTTAAAATATCAGTTACCTGAAATTGTTCTTCGTGGCGAACATGGGCATCGGTTTGTTGCGCTTCCGTGGCAT
>JANXRR010000226.1 GCA_025356795.1 Bacteroidia bacterium | reverse complement strand
AAAGTGTATGGTTCTATCGGTGCGTTAATTGCGTTAATGGCATGGATACAATTAGTAACTATTATTCTTTTGTATGGCTATGAAATTAATGCGAGTTTGCATTATGGTAGCAAGGTTCAATCGGTAGAGGCTTATCAGCGCAAATCTAGAATAGAAAAATCATCGAGATGAATCAGCAAATAGAAAAACTGTATGCCATAGGAAGCAAGCAAGAGAGATTAATTATTGGTTTAATGTCGGGCACTTCTTTGGATGGTTTAGATATTGCCTTGTGCCGATTCTCCGGCAACGGACAGAATACAAAAATTGAATTAGTAAAATTTGAAACGGTATCTTACGATCTTGCATTTAAGACTGAAATAAAATCTGTTTTTTCCAAACAACAAGTAAGCTTAGAAAAAGTATGTTTACTAAACCCCTGGGTAGGCTTAGTACATGCGGAAATGATTTTAAAATCTTTGAATGCATGGAACATAAAGCCAGAGCGCGTAGATTTAATTGCAAGCCACGGGCAAACAATTTATCATGCACCTAAAACACAACACGGTAATATAAATTTTGGGAACGCCACATTACAAATTGGCGATGGCGACCACATGGCTGTAGCAACAGGAATTATCACCATTAGTGATTTTAGGCAGAAGCATATTGCTGCGGGTGGCGAGGGCGCTCCACTTGCTTCTTATGGAGATTTTTTAATTTTTTCTAAGAAGGATGAGGATCGTGTGATGCTCAACATAGGGGGCATAGCCAATTTTACATATTTGCCTGGCAATCTTAATGCAGATGAAGTATTTAGTACCGATGTTGGCCCTGGCAACACAATGATGGATGCGCTGGTGCAAAAAAATGTGAAAGGTAAATTTTTTGATGAGAATGCTTCTATCGCCACTAAGGGAACTTGTAATGAAAATCTATTAAAGTCACTCAAAGAAGATTCTTTTTTTGGTCAACCATTTCCTAAAACAACGGGGCCAGAGGTTTTTAATCTCGATTATTTAGAGCGAGCAAAACTAAAGTCAGGCACTCAGCCAATCTCTTTAGAAGATGCTATGGCTACACTCAATCACCTTTCGGCTGATATGATTGTATCGGCATTGGATAAGGGATTAAAAACCAAAACTTTTAAGATTTACTCGAGCGGTGGTGGCATGCATAATCCAATGCTTATGCAAAATATAAAACGGCAAATGCCTAAGGCAACTTTTTTGACTACGGCAGATTTAGGGATTAACCCCGATGCAAAAGAGGCGGTGTTGTTTGCCACACTTGCTAACGAATGTATTTGCGGAGGCAAGGTGCAATATGGCGCAGTAAGAAATGGAATACCGAGCGTTTCGATGGGGAAGATTTCGCTGCCGGAGTAATGATTAATTAATTAATTAATTAATTATAAAATCTCTAGCCCCTTTTCGACAAACGACTTTAGCATTTCAGATGTCGGGCTTAACTCTGTAATAAGTGTATGGATGGAAGAAGTAGGGCAGACATTAAAACGTTGAGACGAATTGATCTTTTCTGAGATGGTTAGCACCACCATTCTTTTACTTGAATCAAGCATGGCCTTTTTTAATTGAACTACTTCCCAATCAAATTCTGTTAGGCCTGCGGCAAGCTCCAGATTTCCTGTGCCCATAAAACATAAGTCGGCCTTCAATTGAGAGAGTGTACGGATAGCCTCTCCTCCTAGCGCTATTTGGGCATCTTTTGAAAGTCGACCTCCTATAAATATTGTTTCAATTAGGGGATGCACCAATAACTGCATGGCAACGGGTAAGCTTGGTGTAAAAACCGTTATTCTTTTATCATCAGGCAATAAGCGGGCAACTTCTAGGTTCGTTGTGCCCCCACTCATCAAAAGTACTGAGTCATCTTGAATGAGCTTGATTGCTTTTTCTGCTATTACTGATTTGCTTTCGTGCGCATAAATTTGATCTTCACGGTAGCTATATAAATGAAATGAACTGGAGATTGCTCCGCCATGTACTTTCTTTATTTTGCCTTGCTCATCTAAATGATTTAGGTCTCGCCTGATGGTGTCTTCAGAGACATCTAATTTTTTGGAAATATCAGTTAGAAGAACTCGATTTCGGATTCTTACCTCGTTTAGAATGTAATTGTGCCGCTCCTCTTTTAGCATATTTTGAAACGTATTTGCACGATTTTACAGAATTTTATTGATGGGATATTGTAATTCTCGAAAAAAAACGCAAATTCATCTCATTATTACTGTTTTTTGCAATTTTGTTCAATTTTTTAAAAAAATAGTGCTTTCAAAATTAAACGTTCAACCTCAAACCCAATTTTCATGATCAAATTCTACCTTTTTAACTGGCGTGAGTTGCTGCAAGCGGCACTCGTTTGTATGTTGTTTTGCACCGCCACACTGGGTCAAAGCCAATCGGTAACTATTAGTGGCAAAGTTACCGATAGCGAAACGCAGCAAGGACTACCCGGTGCATCTGTTTTGGTGTCGGGTACTACTTCGGGTACCGTTACAGATGCAGATGGTAACTTTACCTTAAGTGTTTCTGGTGGCACGGTAAAACTTGTGATAAGTTTTATTGGATACGCCTCTACAACTATTGATGTGCAAGCAGATGGTTCTTCAACCTCCCCGATCAATGTTGCTCTTAAGCCAGATACACGAGCATTAGATGAGGTAGTTGTAACTGGATCAACATTGAAAGCTGCACGGAGAGAATTAGGAAACAATATTTCTACAGTTAGCTCAGATGCTTTGCAAAAATCGGGGTCCAGTAATTTATTCGCTGCCTTGCAAGGAAAAGTACCGGGAGCTCAAATAACTCAAAATTCTGGAGATCCATCTGGTGGTATGACTATTAGGCTACGTGGAGTAAAATCACTTTCTGGAAATTCTGATCCTCTTTATGTTATTGATGGAGTAGTAGTAAGTAATTCAACTGTTAACGTTTCTCAAACAGCATTAAACGGACAGGTTGGTTCTGAATCACTTGGTAATAATCGCTTGGTAGATATTAATCCATCTGACATAGAGACGTTAACAGTAATTAATGGAGCTGCTGCTGCCGCACAATATGGAACGAGAGCTGCAAATGGGGTAGTTTTAATTACTACAAAAAAAGGTAAATCTGGAGCTCCACAATTTACTTTTTCTACAAGTATGAATGTGAATGAATTGAGAAAAAAAGTTCCTATTTCTACCTACGGAAAGCAGTTTGGTTCTGCCAGTTTACGCTTAAATACCATTGGGGCTCTAGGAACAAATACACCTGGTCCAGGAGAGACGTTAACCCCAATTACCCGAGATGGTGTTTCGGTTTTTTTGCGTTCGAATACTGTAGACGTGACTCGTTACGATTATCAAGATCAAATTTTTAGAACAGGCTATGGAACAGATAACAATTTTTCTGTAAGCGGTGGTAATGATAAAACTCAGTACTTCTCATCAGTTTCATATGTGCGCAACGAGGGCATAATAAAGGGTACGGATTTTAGAAGATATAATTTAAGGGCTAGAATAGATCAACGCTTAACCAACTGGGCAAAACTAAGCGTAGGACTTTCTTATGCCAACTCATTTGCGAATGAAAAAGCAAATGGAAATGTTTTCTATAGCCCAATCAATTCAATAAATATTACCAACAACATTTATGACATAACTAAGAGAGATGCTGCTGGCAAATTATTGCCCGTTGAACCTACAAGGTTAAATCCATTATCAACAATTGAAGATATGAGTTTCACTCAATCTGTAAGTAGAACGGTAAACGATCTTCAATTGAATTTGTCACCCATAAAGGGTCTCGGTATTGACTTTATTTTAGGTGTTGATTCTTACACTCAAGTAGGCAGAAGTTTGATTAATCCGTATGCCTATTCTGCTGCTGCAGGATTACCTGCAGGGTTATACCCGAGTGGATATGCTGCAAATGCAAGTAATAGTGTTACTCTGCTAAATAATGACATAAACATTTCTTATGAAAGACAATTATCCTCTGATTTTAAATTAACTGCCATTATAGGAAATAGTTATCAATATTTTAGATCCGAGTATCAGCAGGCAAATGGTCAGACACTTGCTCCTTTTATAACTACTATAAACGGAGCGGCAAGTACAACCGTGCTTGCAAGTTATTCTCTAGATCAATATAGTCTTCAGGGTACATTTGTACAGGCAACAGTAGGTTATAAAAATCTTGCTTTCGTAACGGGAGCTGTTAGAAGAGATCAATCTTCTAAGTTTGGACCCTCTCAGGCAACTCAAACTTTCCCGAAGGTGAGTGCGAGTTTGGTAGCATCAGATCTTGATTTTTGGAAAAATAATATCGGAACAGATGTAATCAATTCTTTAAAACTAAGAACTTCTTGGGGGCAAGCTGGTAATTTTACAGGCATTGGTTCTTACGATCGTTTCTGGCAATATAGTCCAGTTGCCTATCTAGGAAAAAATACAATTGTTCCCAATTCTCAATTAGCAAACCCAAATTTAAAACCAGAGAGAATGACCGAACTTGAGTTTGGTGCAGACTTTGGTTTTTGGCGAAATAAGATTAACCTAGGCGTTACATTCTATAATCAAAGTATTGAAGATTTAATTGTTAACCGTGGCCTTGCCTCATCTCAAGGTGGCACAAGCATTATTGATAATGTCGGTAAAATGGAAAATAATGGAATGGAAATTTCATTAAACATTGCACCCATTGAAACGAGTGACTTCAAGTGGGACTTTACTTTTATATACAACCGAAATAGAAATAAAGTAACGCAATTAGGAAGCCCAACTATTGCAATTGCTACCAACTCAGGTGCTCCTACTTATTTAATTGAAGGTGCTCCTGCTAGTGTATTTTACGGAACCGCTATTGCAAGAGATGCTAACGGTAACCCATTGCTAACAACGCTTGGAAACTTACAAAGTGAAAAGGGTACTCAAAATTCTGCTACTCCGCTTCAATATACATCTCAACGCGATGGAGCAGGTCAACCGTCAGGTGCAAACATTCGCACTATCATTGGTAATCCAAATCCTGACTGGACAGGATCATTCGTAAATAATATCTCTTACAAAAATTTTAATTTTAATTTCTTAATTGATTTTGTACAAGGTGTTAGTGTATTCAATGCAGACAAAAGAACACGTCAAGGCGTTGGCATTGGAGATTACGCAGAGAAGGAATATAAAGGCGAATTACCAAGAGGATATATTTATGCCTTTTATAATACCCAAGAATGGAGAATAGATAATGGTTCATTTGTGAAGCTTCGTGAAATAGGCCTCTCGTATAACATAAAGAGTCCTTTCAAAGGAATTAACAGTGCTAACATTGGCTTTACAGGAAGGAATTTAATTTCATGGGATAATTATAATGGATTTGACCCAGAGACTAATTCTGGAGGTAATAGTGACATTATTAGAGGAGTAGATTTTGGTAATGTACCTATCCCTCGTTCTTATAAACTACAACTCACTTTAAAATTTTAGATAAAGGTTATTAACTTAGAAAAATATGAAAATCATATATAAGTCAATCATTCTAGTTGGAGTCATTCTTTTTTCATCATGCAACGATGAATACTTGAATCCAAGTGCAGCTTCTGAGTCCCAAGTTATAAATGACGTTGCAGGTCTTATAACCCTTGCCAATGGTCTTTCCTATAAATATTCTGTAGGAGGAGCATCACCAGAATATTCTGTTCCAACAACCAGCGGCCTCCTAACTGGAGAGCTAAACGTCCTTAATTCTGGAAATACAAATGAACAATTGCTTTTGCAAGGAGGAGGCTCTGTTATAGGTGATAATAGCGTACTTACAAATCTTTGGAATCAATCTAATCTTGTAAAGTCTAATGCAGATATCATTTTAAAAAACTTAGGTATTGTATCGGATCAAGGCACTAAGGGAGCTTTACAAGCTCATGCAGCAATTTTTAAGGCGCTTGCATTAGGTAATCTTGCTATGTTTTGGGAGAAGGCAACTATTGAGGTTACCAAAAATGCAACCTTTGTAACAAGAGTAGAGGTTTTAAATCAGGCGGTTGCCATATTGGAAGCTGCCTCTGCTGAATTAGCTAAAGCTCCAATATCTTCTGTATTCACGGCACAAATTGCAAGCGGAATCGATTATCCAAATACAATTAATGCTTTGATAGCAAGATATGCTTTAATGGCAGGTAATTACGATAAGGCACTAACCGCTGCCAGCGCTGTATTATTAGCTGTAACGGTGAAATCAGTTTTAAATCATGACAACTCCTCGCAGAACGCTTTGTATTTTTCTAGTTTTAATGCAAGGAATGTTACCGAGCCATTTGATGCTAAGTTTAGTTTACCGGCAGTGATTCCAGCTGTTAATCCTGCTGATAAAAGAATCCCATTCTTTTTTAACACAATTGTTGCAACTCCGCCAAATAATTTAGCCAAGGCAAGTTTTTTTGCGGCCAACGGAACGGGAGTACCAATCTATAGACCAGGAGAGATAACGCTTATTAAAGCAGAAGCTAACGTTAGAAAAGCATCTTCTGATTTACCTGCCGCTGTAACAGAATTAAATAAAATTCTTACAAAAGACCCAGCAACGGATGCTCTTGGAATAGGTACAGGTTTAGCTACAACTTACACAGGCGCAAATACAGCTCAAGCAATCCTCGATGAAATTTATAAGCAACGATGTGTGGAATTATTTCTATCTGGGATGAGGCTTGAAGATAGCCGAAGGTTTGGTAGACCTGGCCCTGGTGCAGCTGGTGCTGAGCGTACACGTAATTTTCTTCCTTATCCATTTTCGGAAAGAGATAATAATATAAATACACCCA
>JANXRR010000189.1 GCA_025356795.1 Bacteroidia bacterium | reverse complement strand
GGTGAGTGTGCGATAAGTGTCTTCAGCGAAATCTTGGTGACCAGGCGTATCGAGCAAGTTTATCTTAATGTCCTTGTAATTAAAACCCATCACGGAAGTGGCCACCGAAATACCGCGTTGCTTTTCAATCTCCATCCAGTCGCTGCGCGCGTGGTCTTTTATTTTGCTTGATTTTACAGCGCCCGCCTTTTGAATAGCACCGCCAAAAAGCAAAAGCTTTTCTGTGAGCGTTGTTTTTCCTGCATCGGGGTGACTGATGATGCCAAAGGTTCTGCGTTTTGCGATTTCTTGTTCTAATGTCATAATAAAAAGTGGCGCAAAGGTAAGTAAGAAAACGTGTGGTTGGCTGTAGCTTTGAAAACTGGATTTGAAGTCAAAATTTTCATTACTTTGTAGATAATATGCACAGTCAAGACGAATTCTTAACACAGATGAAAGAGCATCCTAACATTGTATTGTTGATGGAGGAGGTTCGCGCCTTGTTGGATTCAGAAATCCAAAAGAGAGTAGAATTCAGAAATCTGATCCATGAAAATGTAAGTGCTGAATTTATTAATGGAGAAATCGTTTATCACTCTCCTTCAAAACGAAGGCATTGGAGAGTTTCTGCAAATCTAATTGCATTGCTTGTAACATATGTCAAGAAAAACGACTTGGGTGAAATCGGCTCGGAAAAGGTAATGATTGAACTTACACGAAATGACTACGAACCTGACATCGTTTTTTTCAATAAAGAGAAGTCGAGTAAATTCACGGATGATCAAATGCTTTTTCCAGCCCCTGATTTTATTGTAGAAATTTTATCTCCTTCCACTGAGAAGTATGACCGTAAAGAAAAATTCATCGACTATGCCGCTCATGGTGTGGGTGAATATTGGATAATAGATCCTGAACTTGAGTTTGTTGAACAGTACTTCAACGAAAATGGCATGTTCAATCTTTTTCAAAAACTTCATAAAGGCCAACTAGAATCAAAAATGGTCAAAGGCTTTGTTGTCGAGTTAAAAGATATTTTCAAATAATCCTTTTTCGTGCTTCGTGTATGCAGCCGCCCTTCATAGCCCAAGCTGACTACTGACGGTTGATTTCCATCCATCAAATAATATTTAAAGTTTCTGCCACTCTGTCACTTTTTTGCAAGAATTATCTTGTGGCATAATCATTGACTTGCAAGCGCGAAACATAATCTTAGAACATTTAACTACAGAATTGATATGGGAAAAATAATTGGAATTGACTTAGGAACCACCAACTCATGCGTGGCCGTAATGGAGGGAAACGAACCAATCGTGATTGCCAATAGCGAAGGCCGCAGAACTACTCCTTCTATCGTTGGCTTCTTGGACAATGGTAAAGGCGAGCGCAAAGTGGGTGACCCTGCCAAGCGTCAGTCCATCACCAACCCAAAAAATACCGTTCAGTCCATTAAACGCTTTATGGGCAAAAACTTCAACGATACCACAGGTGAGATGAAGATGGTAAGCTATCAAGTAGAAAAAGGTAATAATGACACAGTGCGCGTGCGCATAGGTGACAGACTGTATACACCTCAGGAAATCTCTGCCATGATCTTGCAAAAGATGAAAACCACGGCTGAAGATTATTTGGGCACAACCATAACCGAAGCAGTTATTACTGTGCCGGCTTATTTTAATGATGCCGAACGCCAAGCAACAAAAGAAGCTGGCCAAATAGCAGGCTTAGATGTAAAGCGTATCATCAACGAACCAACTGCTGCCGCCTTGGCGTATGGCATGGACAAGAAAAACAAAGACATGAAAATTGCTGTGTACGACCTTGGCGGTGGTACCTTCGATATCTCTGTGTTAGAATTAGGCGATGGTGTATTCGAAGTGAAATCTACCAATGGCGATGTTCACCTTGGCGGTGATGATTTTGATATGCGCATCATGAACTGGCTGGCTGATGAATTCAAGTCAGATAAAAACATCGACTTGCGTAAAGATCCAATGGCTCTTCAACGCTTAAAAGAAGCCGCTGAAAAAGCCAAGATCGAGTTATCAAGCTCTCAAGAAACTGAAATCAATTTGCCCTACATCACTTCCGTGGATGGTGTGCCAGAACATTTGGTGCGCAAATTAACACGTGCAAAATTTGAGCAATTGGCCGATGATCTTATCAAAAGAACATTAGAGCCTTGCAAAAAAGCAGTGGAAGATTCAGGTTACTCTGTTTCTCAAATTGACGAAGTTATTTTAGTGGGAGGATCAACCCGCATACCACGCATACAAGAAGAAGTTGAAAAATTCTTCGGCAAGAAACCATCCAAAGGCGTAAACCCCGATGAGGTAGTAGCAATTGGTGCTGCTATTCAAGGTGGCGTATTGACTGGCGAAGTAAAAGATGTATTGTTGTTAGACGTCACTCCCCTTTCGTTAGGTATCGAAACCATGGGTGGTGTAATGACTCGTTTGATCGAATCTAACACTACAATTCCTTCAAAGAAATCAGAAACATTTTCTACTGCCTCAGACAACCAACCCTCAGTTGAAATACATGTGCTGCAAGGCGAACGCCCCATGGCAAAAGATAACCGCAACATAGGCAGGTTCCACTTAGATGGAATTCCTCCTGCTCAACGCGGCATGCCTCAAATTGAAGTAACTTTTGATATTGATGCCAACGGTATCCTTCACGTATCGGCAAAGGACAAAGGCACAGGCAAAGAGCAAAAGATTCGCATCGAAGCATCTTCCGGCTTGACCGATGCTGAAATCCAAAAGATGAAACAAGAAGCGCAAGCACATGCTGAAAGCGACAAGAGAGAAAAAGAGAAGGTTGAAAAAATCAATCAAGCTGATTCTTTGATTTTCCAAACAGAAAAGCAGTTGAAAGAATTTGGCGATAAACTTTCTGATGTAAACAAAAGTGCTATCACTAATAATTTTGAAAAATTGAAAGAAGCTCACAGGGCGCAAGACCTTGCAGGTATTGACAATGCCATGAATGCTCTTAATGCTGCATGGCAAGCAGCTTCTCAAGAAATGTATGCGGGCGCGGGCGCACAGCCGGGGGCCAATACTGAAGCGGGAGCTCCGCCTAATGAATCCGCGGCTGGAGGAACTTCAAATACCGATGCTCAAGATGTGGAGTATGAAGAAGTGAAGAAGTAGGGTGTAACCAACGTTAAAAATGTAGAAGGCTTACTTAAGAAATTGGGTAAGCCTTCTATTTTTACCCGGCTTGAATTGGTAAGACCTTAAAAGGGCCCTTCATTTTTTAAAATTGATCTCTATCTTTGCTGTGTTATTAATTCGATATTAGCACCATTTATTTAGATTGATAGCGCTTCATGCCTACAACAACCAATGCTCACCATAAGATTAAAAAACTCACCCAAGAGATAAAAACCTGCCGGGCTGCGGTGCTAAAGGCTTTCAGAAAAATTGCTTTAATGTCAGTTCAAACACCTGATGATAAGTTTCAGCATTGGGTAATCGATGAGAGCACCCGCCTCCAAAAATCATTTAAGCAACTCGAACAAGATTCATTCGCTTTAGAAGACTCTGTGGCTTCCAATAATTATCTGCAAGAGTATAAAAGAAAAGATTTACTGGTGGAAGCCGACCTA
>JANXRR010000172.1 GCA_025356795.1 Bacteroidia bacterium | reverse complement strand
TAGACTTTACGGCCTGGTAGTTGGCCTCCTTCACCGGGCTTTGCTCCTTGGGCCATTTTGATTTGAATCTCTTTAGCATTCACCAAGTATTCGCTGGTGACTCCAAATCTTCCGGAAGCAACTTGTTTGATAGCAGAGTTTTCCCAATCGCCATTTTCCTTGCGGATGAAACGCATCTCATCTTCACCCCCCTCACCACAGTTGCTCTTGCCACCAATGCGATTCATGGCAATGGCCAAAGTACTATGTGCTTCGTGAGAGATGGAGCCAAATGACATAGCACCTGTAGCAAACCGCTTGAAAATATTTTCTTTCGCCTCTACTTCACCTAAAGGTATTGACTTTCCTTTACGAAATTTCAATAAACTACGCAGTGTAATAGCCCGTTCACTTTGCTCATTGATGAGTTTCGAATATTTTTTGAATGCTGAATAATCGTTTGTCTTAGTAGAATGCTGAAGTAAGTGAATTGTTTGCGGATTAAATAAATGTGCTTCGCCACGTTGCTTCCATTGATAAACACCACCCACCTCAAGCTTTTGTGTGGCGTTAGTTGTTTTAGGAAATGCTAGCCTGTGTTTAATCAACGCTTCTTCCGCAATGTCATCTAAGCTTAAACCCCCAATACGAGAAACTGTCCCTGTAAAATACGTGTCTACAACTTGTGAACTGAGACCTAGTGCTTCAAATATTTGTGCCCCATGATACGATTGCAAAGTAGATATGCCCATCTTACTCATAATTTTCAACAGCTCACCTGAAACTGCTTTGGTATAATTGTAAGTTGCTTTCTCTTCAGTTAAGCCATTCATCAATTGATTGTTAATAATCATTTGATGAATGGTTTGAAACACTAAGTATGGATTGATGCCCGAAGCTCCATAGCCGATGAGGGTTGCATAGTGATGCGTTTCCCAGACATCACCCGCTTCAATAAGAATTCCAACCTTTCCACGAAGACCCTTCCGTATCAAGTCATGATGCACAGCCGCAGTTACAAGTAAAGATGGTATCTGAGCGTGCCCACTATCAAAGCTTCTGTCGGATAAGATGATAATAGTAAACCCATCCTCCACCGCATCAGTTACATATTGGCAAATGCGATTCAACCCTTTTTCCATTGACCCAGGTTTTCCATCGGCTTTGAAATAGGTGTAAATGGTTTTGGTTTGAAGATGACGGTGATCGATATAACGAATCTTCTCAAGGTCTTTGTTAGACAAGATTGGCACTGGCAACTCAAGTGTGATGCAATGTTCTGGTGTTTCTTCCAACAGATTTAGCGATCCACCAACATGCAATGCCAATGACATTACCAATCGTTCGCGAATAGAATCAATTGGTGGATTTGTTACCTGAGCAAAAAGTTGCTTAAAATAACTTGATAAATGTTGAGCTTGTTTAGAAAGAACAGCCAATGGGGTATCATTACCCATGGAGCCTAACGCCTCCTTGCCCGTCTCGCACATTTGAGAAAGAATCATTCTCAAATCCTCTGAAGTATACCCAAAAGAAACTTGTCTTTTCAATAGCGTAGAAGGATCGTACTTATGGAAACTTCCGCCTGGCTCTGGTAAATCTTGAAGCCGAACTTTATTCTCTTTTATCCACTTGCCATAAGGCTGACGCGCACAAATGTCTTTTTTCAGTTCTTCATCACTGATGATGCGGCCTTGCTCTAGATCAACTACAAACATTTTTCCTGGCTGCAAACGACCCTTGGTAATTACTTTGGATTGATCAATATCCAACACCCCCACTTCCGATGCCATCACCACCATGTCATCGCTGGTCACTATGTAACGTGAGGGTCTAAGGCCATTGCGATCTAGCGTTGCGCCAACAATTTTGCCATCCGTAAAAGTGATAGAGGCTGGTCCATCCCAAGGTTCCATGAGGTTGGCGTGGTACTCATAAAAATCTTTTTTCTCCTGACTCATGTGCTCATTGCCATCCCAAGCTTCAGGAATAAGCATCATCATTACGTGAGGTAACGATCGCCCGGCATGAACCAAGAGTTCAATCGTGTTATCGAGGTTTGAAGAATCGGATTGAGTAGGGTTACAGATCGGCAAGATCATGTTTAACTCTTCCGTGGTAAAATATTTGGAGGAGAAAAATGCCTCCTTTGATTTTAGCCAGTTAATATTACCCTGAACGGTGTTAATCTCGCCATTATGTGCAATGTATCGGAAAGGTTGGGCCAAGCGCCAAGAAGGAGAGGTATTGGTTGAGAAACGTGAGTGAATAACGGCCAGTGCAGAAACAACCTCTTCGTTTTCGAGATCCGGAAAGTAATACCTCAATTGCAGCGAAGTCAACATGCCCTTGTAGGTAATGGTTTTGTAAGAAAGCGAGGAGAAATAAAATTGATTATCAACAC